>JAQVVB010000109.1 GCA_028699215.1 Sphaerochaeta sp.
CAGATCTGAACTGGTTGTTGAATTCATATCGGTGTCTGTGCCGTTCACTGATGATTTTCTCTCCCTTGTAGGCTCTATCTATAATGGTGCCAGAGGTGACCACACAAGGGTAAGAGCCCAAGCGCATCGTACCACCTTTGGGGATATTTCCCTTCTGGTCGGGCATCAAGGCAATGCATTGGTGTTGGGAATTTTCATTGAACTCACTGGAGTGGGCATCAGTATAGCCCAATACATTTCTGGTGTATTCGATGACGGCAATCTGCATACCAAGACAAATGCCCAGATAGGGGATGGCATGCTCTCTTGCATACTTGGCTGCTTCGATTTTTCCCTCAATGCCACGATCCCCGAATCCTCCTGGGATCAGGATACCTTGAGCCTTATTGAGGAGTTCGTGCACATTTCCTGAGTTGACTCTTTCAGAATCGATCCAATCGATTTCGACTTGTGAGCCATTCTCCCATCCTGCATGTTTCAAAGCTTCCATAACCGAAAGATAGGCGTCATGAAGCTGTATGTATTTTCCTACCAAGGCAATGGTGACTTTTTTGTCCGCTTTCTTGATTCTTTCAAGCATGGCTTTCCACTCTTGCAAGTCGGGTTCCTTGGTCTCAAGATGCAGCTCTCTGCAGACGATTTCATCAAGTTTTTCACTATGGAGCATGATGGGAGCTTCATACAGTACCTCTAAGGTTTTGTTCTCGATGACGCAGTCTTTCTTTACGTTGCAGAACAGGGCGATCTTATCCTTGATTCCTTGTTCGATGGGCTCATCACTCCGGGTGACGATGATATCGGGGAAAATTCCTGAAGCCATCAACTCCTTGACTGAGTGTTGGGTTGGTTTGCTCTTATGTTCGCCACTGCTCTTCAAATAGGGGATGAGGGTCACATGGACGAACAGACAGTTGTTATTTCCCACTTCATGGCCGATTTGCCTGATGGCTTCCAAGAACGGTTGGCTCTCGATGTCTCCCGTGGTCCCTCCGATTTCCGTGATGACCACATCGGCTTCCGTTTTTTTGGCCAGGGCATAGATGGCCTGTTTGATCTCATTGGTGACATGAGGAATGATTTGGACGGTAGAACCCAGAAATTCTCCTCTTCTTTCCTTTGAAAGTACATTCCAATAGACTCTTCCGCTGGTAAGATTTGAGAATTTATTCAGATTCTCATCAATGAACCGTTCATAGTGGCCAAGGTCAAGATCTGTCTCCGACCCGTCATCGGTTACAAAAACCTCGCCATGTTGATAGGGACTCATCGTCCCTGGATCTACATTCATGTAGGGGTCCAGCTTCTGGGCTGCTATTTTCAGTCCTCTCGCTTTCAATAAACGTCCTAGTGATGCTGCAGTAATACCTTTACCCAAGCCCGAAACGACCCCACCGGTCACAAATATATGTTTTGCCATACTGACATACTCCTCGCTCATTGATAGGTTTTTAGAATCGCTGAAGCAACTTCATATCGACTTTTACGCAGATCCATCGCCTGCTTCTCAATATAGCGATGGGCCTGTTGCTCATCCATGCCCAAATTCTGGATCAACGTCCATTTGGCACGGTCTATGAGTTTTATCTCTTCAATTTTCTTTTGCAGTTTGTCGTTTTCGTTTTGCAGAACAGAAAGACGTCTACGCATGGAGCGCGCAAGGCCGAGGGTTTGGAAGAACACCGGTTTGATGACTGGTTTGGAAACAACAAGGATTCCCCTGTCTCCAAAAAAAGTCTGGGTTGTCTCATAGTACTCGTTCTTGACGACCAGAATGGATCCAGCAAGGCTCTGTTCTGTCACCATAACGGCAAGATCCTCTCCCGATTCATCACTGAGAGGTGCGTTGATGACCACCAGGTCAAGTTCGGTATCGAGAATGATGCGTCTTGCTTCACTGCAGCTCCGACTTGTGGTGATGTCGACATATCCCTCAAACTCTCGGATGAGGGAGCAAAGGGATTCACACCCCTTTTCATTCGACGAAACTACAAGAACATGAAGCATGCAACCTCCTGCATTACGTGGTCAAGAAGAAAGGTTTACGACTCATTTCTGCTTTATCGCTACTATTTTCATATGTTTCACATTCGGCGTGTTTTGCTTCGAGGAAATAGGTCAGCAAACGCTCAGGAAGATTTGAACGTACAAAATTGCTTTTGCTTGCCAATTCCATAGCTTCAGCCAAGCTGGTTGGCAAAATCTCTCCTGTCTGATTTTGATAGGCATCTCCAAGCGATTCTTCGCTTACCTTGAGGTTTTCTTTCACTCCTTCCAAAGCAGCGGTGATCAACAACGTGATGGCCAAATAAGGATTGCAGGAAGGGTCTGGGGATCGGACCTCTATACGGCGGTACTCTCCACTGGTTTGAGGAATGCGGATAAGCAGTGAACGGTTTGCCTTGCCCCAACCAACTGATCGAGGGGCTTCAAACGCACCCAGCCTCTCATAGGAATTCACCATAGGATTGAGAAATAGCGTAATTTCACGGATTCTTCTCAAGATTCCTGCAGTCATTGCCTCTTCCAAGCGCTGATCTTGCACGCCTTCACGAGAAAGGGAAAGATTGATATGGAGCCCACTGCCACTTTTTTGAGCGATTGGCTTGGGTAAGAAGGAAGCGAACAGCCCGCTTCTGTCGGCAATGGTTTTCACCACAGACTTGAAGGTGATGAAATTATCTGCCGCTTCCAAGGCTGAGCTATATTTGAAGTCAATCTCATTCTGTCCTGGGCCGGATTCATGGTGGGATCTTTCCGTATAGAATCCCATCTGTTGCAAGGTCAAACAGATATCACGGCGTACGTTCTCTCCTTTATCCAAAGGAGCAACATCAAGATAGCCCCCTTGGTCGAGTGGGGTGGTGGTCGGATAGCCGTCCTCGCCCATCTTGAAGAGGTAGAATTCACATTCAGGACCTACCCCGAACTTGTAACCATCCAAGGCTGCTTCACGTACTTTTGCCTGCAACAAGGACCTTCCATCTCCTTCGAAAGGAGTTCCGTCCGGTCTTTTGATGGAACAGAAAAATCGTACGACACGACCTTGTGCCGGTCTCCAGGGGAGAATCGCGAGGGTGGAAGGATCAGGAAAAAGCAACAAATCGCTTTCATCTATCTGCAGAAAACCTTTGACCGCCGATGCATCAAAGGAAATTCCCGTAGCGAAAGCCCTTGGCAACTCATCTTCCGAGATGGAAATGTTCTTCATTTGACCGAAAATATCGCAGAAGGCCAGACGGATGAATCGTACATCCTGTTCCTTAATGAATTGCATCACCTCATCCTGAGTATTGGTCATCACGATCCTCCCTGAATTAAACATTGGTATACAACATCTTATACGGCGTACTGGAATTCGGCCTCAGTACATAGAAATGGCTTGCAAGCAAAGCTTCTTTATCCAAGTCAAAGATTGCGCAATAAGACTCAAGATGCGCTGAGATTTCCTGCATATCCTCTTGTGTCGCATCACTGGATGAAACCTGTTGTGGTAAATCTGATGGAAGTGTATCACAACGAAGATATATCTTTCCACCATGCATCCCTGTTCCGCAGAAATATCCTACAGGAGCTTTGCCTTCCTGATGGAGGCCTAAGACGATGATGGTCCCCCCGGCAAGGTACTCCCCCAGAAAGCTTCCAGCCCGGTCCCCGATGATGATGAGGGGCTGTTTTTCCTCATACGCTTTCATGTGGATGCCTGAGCGATAGCCTGCGCTGTCTCGGATGAAGATCTTTCCTCCTCGCATGGAATACCCGGCGGCATCGCCACAGGATCCATGAATGATGATCATACCGTCATTCATCGTATCACCGGTGGCATCCTGGGCATTGCCGTTCACTGTGATGGTGCATCCATCCAAATAGGCACCCATGGCATTGCCTGAAGTGCCGTTGATGGTGATGTTCTTGTTTGATAAGGCGCAGCCGATGTAGCGTTGACCGTTTACGTCGTTGAGTACTAACGTATCATCAGTACATGCTCTGATTTCTCTGTTCAATTCGTCAAAGGGTTTCAAGCCCACGTCTATGGTTGTCATTGTGCATCTCCAAGTTTGTGTGCCCTTTCTTTTTTGGCGAAAGCCATCAAGAGAGGCTCTTCACTGATGAGGTCGAAGTCTATGGTGGCAAGGTCGGTCTTGTTTCTAACCAGTGAGGTGTAGATTCCTGCACGATTTATGGTATCGCCAATAAGAATGTATCCAACCAGTTTGCCGTCCTGTACGAAGAGTCGCTTATAACCGGATTCTGTCGTAAAAAGTTTATCACTCCCTTGGTAAATCCCTGCTGTTATGACATGGAGGCCGAAGAATCCTATGGCATTCATTGCCATGGCTTTGTCGAAAAATGCGTCTTCTCCTGCCATGTTCCTGCCTGCAGTCTCTCCCTGCATATAGGCATTGGGAAGGATGGCAAGCACTTTGCGCTCGTTTGTGATGCAATCGATCGACTCACAGCAATCGCCGGCTGCATATACATCAGCAAGGGATGTCTGACACGTTTCATCGATGAGGATTGCCCTGTTGACTTCACCTCCTGCTTCCTTAACCAAAGAGACATTTGGTCGTACCCCAACTGCAAGCACCAAGACATCAAATCCTACAACCCTACCACTTGTAAGCAGTGCATCACTGTTGACGAATTCCTTGACGCTGTCACCGAGAATACAGGTGATGCCTTCACTGATAAGCTTTTTTTCCACCAGAGAGGAGCCTGCTTCATCGAGGATGCTCACAAGTACCCGGCTGGCAAGATCGACAACCGTAATCGTTTTGACCCTGTCTCGGATGCCTTCTGCACATTTGAGGCCGATAAGGCCTGCGCCTATAATGAGGACCCTGCTCTCCTTAGTGAGAACTTTTTCCAGGTTTTTTGCATCATCGAGGGTCATGAACGTAAAGCGGTTCTTCACCGACTCAAGGTTCTTCATAGGTGGGATGAAAGGACAAGATCCTGTTGCAATGAGCAGTTTGTCATAGTCGACTAAACTGCCGTCATCGATTGAAAGCTGTTTTGTTTCGGTATTGATGGCCTGTACTCGCTTACCAAGCATCAGTTTCACATTGTTTTGTTCATAGAAGGCATCATTTCGATAGGTCATTTTTTCTTCAGTGGTTTTGTTTTCCAAAAGATAGGAAATCAGAGGTCGTGAGTAACAAGGATGCACTTCATCACCGATGACACTGATGGTTCCTGTTTGATCGATCTTCCTGATGGACTCGATGCAACCAACTGAAGCAATGGAGTTTCCTACAATTACATAGTGCATGTCATCTCTCCTCGAATACGATTGCTTTGTTCGGACACCCTTGGACGCAAGCAGGTTTGCCATGGGTGTTGGTGGTGCAAAGTTCACACTTCTGCATGACTCCCTCTTCATTGGGCATGAGCGCACCATAGGGACAGGCCATGATGCAGGAGTAGCAGCCGACACATTTACTTGCATCAACGACAATGAGGCCGTCTACTTGGCTGAGCGCCCCGGCGATGCAGCTCTTCACACACAGAGGTTCATTGCAATGCCGGCAGTTTACCGCAAAACTGATCCCATTTTTCTCTTCGACCTTGATACGGGGATTGATGGTTCTGTCTTTGAGAGCCTTGACCATGCTTTCTTGTCCAGAGTTTGCATACGCGCAGTAGTATTCACAAAGGTGGCAGCCGAGGCACCACTGTTCATTGACATAAACTCGTTTCATCTGCTCCTCCTATTGCCCTGCATGGGCGATGCCGAGAATCTGTAGTTCAGTCTCGTTGAGTCCGATACCTCTCAGCATGAGACGGTTGCCTCTCAGGGCCTCGATGGAGTTGATGCCCATGCCTCCCATCATCTCTTTTATCTCATGGTTCCAGGCCGTGATGAGGTTGACTAACCGTTCACTGCCCACTTCCGGATTGAGGCGTTTGACCAATTCGGGGCGTTGGGTTGCGATGCCCCAGTTGCATTTGCCGCTTTGGCAGGTTCTGCAAAGATGGCATCCCAAGGCGAGTAATGCGCTGGTTGCTATATAGATGGCATCGGCTCCAAGGGCGATTGCCTTGATGACATCTGCACTGCTTCTGATCGAGCCACCTACCACCAGACTGACATTGTTGCGGATACCTTCCTGCCTGAGGCGGGTGTCGACGCTGGCCAAGGCCAATTCAATGGGAATGCCGACGTTGTCGCGGGTCCTAGCCGGTGCAGCTCCTGTACCTCCACGAAAACCGTCTATGGCGATGATGTCAGCTCCGCTTCTGGCAATGCCGGAAGCAATGGCTGAGATGTTATGGACAGCCGCCACCTTGACGATGATCGGTTTTGTATAGGCTGTCGCTTCCTTGAGGGTATAGACCAACTGCCTCAAATCCTCAATGGAGTAAATGTCATGGTGGGGAGCTGGACTGATTGCATCGGCATGCTCGGGAATCATGCGGGTCTTGGAAATATCCTCACCGATCTTTGAACCTGGAAGGTGTCCCCCGATTCCGGGTTTTGCTCCTTGTCCCATCTTGATTTCAATGGCGGCTCCTGCATTCAAATATTCTGGATGGACTCCAAAACGACCGGAGGCCACCTGTACGATGGTGTTCTTGCCGTATTGATAGAAGTCTTCATGGAGACCTCCTTCACCGGTGTTGTAGAAGATTCCCAGTTTTTGGGCAGCCAAAGCCAAACTCTTATGGGCATTGTAGCTGATCGACCCATAGGACATGGCACTGAACATGATGGGGATGTTGAGCGCTAATTGGGGGTCTGTTTTCGTGATGAGCTTGCCGTTCTCATCTCGTCTGATTTTGGAACTCTTTTGGCCCAAGAAGGTTTTTGTCTCCATAGGTTCACGCAACGGGTCTATGGAAGGGTTGGTGACTTGCGATGCGTTGATGAGCATCTTGTCCCAATAGACAGGATAATCTTTGGGCGTACCCATGGAGGCAAGCAATACGCCTCCACTATCAGCCTGTCGGTAGATGTCTTGGATCACATCGCCTTTCCAGTTTGCATTGTCTTTGAACCCATGGTTGGTCTTTACGATTTTCAAGGCATGGGTAGGGCAGAGGGAGACACAGCGGTGACAGTTCACGCACTTTGTGTCGTCACTGACCATTCTGTTTGATTCTGCATCATAGCTGTGCACTTCATTTGCACATTGTCGCTCACACACCCTGCAGGTGATGCATTTTTCCCTGTCCCTATGGACTTCAAAGTCCGGATATAGATAGTTGATTCCCATCTGGTTTTCCTCTTACTTGTTCAACGTGATGATCACCGGTTTTCCGCCGCTGGGATGCCAGACTCTGTCCGGATTGGGCTCGATGATCCTGATGGCCGACTCTTCACTTGCCAAATAAACCATGTCATCTTTTTCAGCTGCGACTAGTGATCTCAGCTTCAAACGATCGTTCAAGGCCATCAATCCTCCATTGAAACCGAGGATTATGGAAAACGGTCCTGTAATGAGCATGCTTGCAAACGTGTTGCGCAGATAGGTGTATTCAGCCTGTTCTTCTTCACTTTTCCTTCCAATGGTTGACCAGAAAGGAGCGGCGATGACATGGGATACTTCCTCTAAGGTGAGGCCTTGGCGTCGGTGGAGATAGTCGATCATGTACGTGATGACTTCTGTATCAGTCTGCAACGTGCAGTTATAGCCATACATCTCTATGAAACGGCGGTTGGCATCGTACGAGGAGATTTCTCCATTGTGCACTACCGAGTAGTCGAGGAGGGCGAAAGGATGGGCTCCTCCCCACCAGCCGGGGGTGTTGGTAGGATATCGTCCATGGACAGTCCAAGAGTACCCTTTG
>JAQVVB010000110.1 GCA_028699215.1 Sphaerochaeta sp.
AGGGATAACCGGGAAGAAAGAGGGAAACAGGAAAAGAGAAAAAAACCTACCCATGGAAAGATGAAGCTTTGCACAGGTAGGAACGTTTATACATCAAGCAAAAAGTATTACAGTACGACTTCCATCTGGTCAGCTTCTGCATAGTCGACCACTACACAATCAGTCATGTAGGTACGCTCGGCAAGGGCTATCATGATATGGGTCTCTGCTTGCTCGGCAGAGAAAGGACCCTTATGCCATACACCGATGTTCAGCTTGACCATGGTCCCTTTGGGAACGAGAAAAGCTTCGGTCAGTTCAGGAACAGGCTTCTTTGAAGGGGGAGCTACATGAACGACGATGTCACCGTCGAGAGGGAGGATGGCTTCACCAGAGTAATTATGATATTCAGCACCTGAAACCACCATCTTTTCCGTTTTCTTGGAAACAAGACAGGAAAACCCTGCTGCTTGTCCGCCAGTTACGGGAAACGTAATGTGATCGTGGTAAAAGGTTCCCAGATTGTGTCCGGTGGGATGTACCATATCGAAAAAACTTCCATATGCTTGAAACGCTTCTGCTGACAACTGTTTGACTTTGATGGTTCTCACTTTGATCTCCTACTATTAGTTCAGACTGTATCTGGGAGAAGCATAGTAGGGATACACACACATTTCAATACGGAAAAACAAGAGATGTTATTTTTCTTCCCTACAGAGTATTTGTTCATATCAAAAGCTTTTTGTCATTGTGTAGGCAGAAAACACCCTATCCGTTATACTGGAATCTCGGAGGAATCGTTCATGAAATGTGCCACGATTGCAATTATAGGAAGGCCGTCTGCCGGCAAGAGCACGCTGCTCAACACCATCTGTGAGATGAAGGTATCCATCACCGCATCGACACCCCAGACGACCAGGAATGCCATTCGTGGTATCTACACGGACCCACGGGGACAGTTGATCTTTACAGACACCCCGGGCTATCACCTCAGTGACAAAACCATGAACAAGCGCTTGCAGGACACTGCGATACGCAGCCTGGAAGAGTGCGATGTGGTTCTTTATATCATTGATGCCAAACGCAGTGCTGGGGAAGAAGAGAAAGCCATCACCGATTTGCTTGCCAAGATAAAGACCCCCATAGTGAGTTGTATCAATAAAAGCGACATCCTCACCAATGGTGAACATGAAGAGGCCAAGGCGTTCTTAGCCGAACAGCTTCCCACTTCTCCTGTCATCACAGCTTCAGCCAAGTTGGATGAAGGGGTGGATGACATCCTCATCGAACTCTTCAAACTTGCCCCTGAGGGAGAGTTGCTCTACCCAGCCGATGCATACACCGACCAACCGGTGGAGTTCAGGGTCAGTGAAATCATCAGGGAAAAAGCCATCAACCTGGTGACGGAAGAGATTCCTCATGCCATTTATGTCACGGTTGAAGAAATTGAATATAAGGAAGAGACCAATACCATCTGGGTAAGAGCTGCCATCATTGTGGAAAGGGACAGCCAGAAGGGAATTGTCGTCGGTAAAGGAGGAGCGAACATCAAGAAAATTCGTGAACGTTCCACTCCGGAAATCAGGGATATTTTCCCTGGCAAGAAGCTTCAGCTTGACTTGCGGGTAAAAGCCCAGGACAAGTGGAGAAACAACTCCATCGTCCTGGATAAAATTCTTCGTTAACGGATGAAATTGGTCTTCACAGCCACTTCTTTCTGTGGCTTGGAGACCACATCCTTTCCTGCTTCAATGCACTTGAGCAGCCAAGTAAGGTTTGCTCCGAGGTTGCGCATGACCTGCATGCCCTCCAAGTCTTGCTTCACTTCTTCAGGTGTATTGCCATGGACGCTGTTCCAATAGGTGGAAGAAACCACGGGCATCTGGCAAATGGTGAAATACTTGTTCAATTGGTCGAATGTCGCACTGGCTCCGCCCCTGCGGCAAGAAACCACACAGGCACCTGGCTTCAAAGCCATCTGGGAGCTTGTCACTCTGAACAACCGATCGAGAAAAGCACTGAAAGCCCCTGCAGGTGATGCATAGTGAACAGGAGAACCCAACACCAAGGCATCGCACTTTTTGGCTTTTGCAACCGCTTCATTGAGCATGTCGTCAGTGAAAACACACTCTCCGGTGGTATTGCAGGAACCACAGGCGATACAGCCATGGGTCTGCCCCTTTCCTATCCAAAGGATTTCACTTTCAATTCCCTCTTTCTGGAGAACAGAAGCTACTTCACTCAAGGCAGTGTAGGTACACCCTTCGCGATGGGGACTTCCGTTGATCATCAAAACGCGCATGTAAAACCTCCTAAAATACGGAGAGGGGGTTTGCACCCCCTCTTTCCTCATGTATGAAAATGGTTAATATCTTTTGAGAATGGAGAGAACCTTTTCTTTACCACAGGTCTTGATGAAAGGTCCAAGCTTCGGTCCCTGATCCTTACCGATCATGATACGGTAGACCAGCTGGAAAAACTCTTTCGTATCGAGGCCGTTCAGCTTCGCAGCATCATAGAGTCTGGTGGTGTATTCCTTGTCTTCAATGCTTTCCATCACTTCCACCAATGCTTTCAGATCGGTTATGGCTTTCGCTTCTACCTCAGAGAGTTCAATCTTCTCATCTGCATCCGTTGAAAGACGATACTTGAACTCCTCTGGAGCAAAGTTCGTGATCCAATTCCACGCACAGATGCAACGATTTTCGAGACGCTTTTTCTGGCTCTCGGTCATCTCTCCCAACGAAGCGATGGCATGAGTGATATCACCTTCATGCAGCTGAAGCAGATTGCACAAATGGCGGAAAGGAATCTGGTAACATGCTTCAGTGGGGATTTCCCCTACCTGACTCAGTTCATAGATTCTCTTCTCTTTGGCAAAGCGCTTTTCGTTGACGGGAAGCAATCCAAAGTAGATGCGTTCACAGTTGTCGTAGTCTTCATAGATCTTGAGTACATCAAGGTCGAAGGAGATGGCGAATTCTGTATTTGGTCTGGTTCCTGCAAACATATAGCGGGTTATTTCAGGGGTGAAGACTTCAAGAACGTCATACAAAGAGACAACCTCTCCACTGGAAGAGGAGATCTTTCCACCACGGCCCTTGATGCTGATGAAGTCATACTGGAAGGAAACGGGGGCTTCACCACCCAAGACCTTGACGATCTTTTCCGAGGTGTCGAAACTACCGCCTTCACTATGGTGGTCCTTACCAGCAGGTTCAAAGTCAACCTGTTCCTGTACCCAACGCATGGGCCAGTCGATTCTCCAGGGAAGCTTGGCATAACTGGTGGTACGAAGATCGAGTGTTTCCACTTTTCCGTTTTCGTCATCACGATAGGTGACACCCCACTCTCCATCCCAATCGAGAATGGTGGTGGTGTCCTTGTCGGTAAAGGAAGAGAAAACCGAAATCGGCCACCAGTTCTCTTCCAAGGGTTCGGTCCTGAATTCATTAAGCAGGGCACGGATGTCTTCACGCTTTTCTAAAGCTGTGCGCATACCTTGTGCGTAATAACTATTGCGATAGCGTTCAGCTTGATAAATATACTCTGGCTCCACACCTACGGTAGGAAGGATTTTCTCAACATCCAGTTCGTTGGCACGAGCATAGTTGTCGGCCCTGCCAGATGTATCGGGTACCAGGGTAATGGGTTTGCGCAGGTAGGTTTCAAGTAGTTCCGGCTTGGGCATGTTTTTAGGTACTTTCCTAAATACATCGTAGTCATCCCAGCTGTAGATGAACCTGACCTTCTTGCCCTTGGCTCGAAGTGCTTTTACCACCAGGTCGACGGAGATGATCTCTCTGAAGTTTCCTATATGGACAGTGCCAGAAGGGGTAATGCCGGAAGCGCAGGTATAGCACTCCTTTTCACCCTTCTCACGAATAATCTTGTCGGCGTATATATCCGCCCAATGTGTAGATACGTTCTGTTCGCTCATAGGTGGAGATTATAGTGAAAGAGTTCCATCAATTCAACTGTTGACAACTCCATGTTGCCAAAACAAAAGGAGAGAGCGTATACTCTCTATATGAAAAAAGTAGTAGTACTTTCAATTTGTCTGTTGTGTATGGTGTCTCTTTTTGCTTCAGATGCTGAAATGCAACCGGGATCAATCATTGAGAAGGGCATCGCTTCGTGGTACACCAGTGATAAAAGCGAGAGTTTGACCGCCAATGGAGAAATCTTCGATCCGAACTCTTTATCAGCTGCCCACAAGACATTGAAGTTTGGTACGTTGGTACGGGTCACGAACCTCGACAGCGGCAAAAGTGTAGATGTAAGGATCAACGACAGAGGTCCTTTTGTAGATGGCCGCATCATAGACCTTACTCCTGCAGCGGCAAAAAGAGCCGATATGCTGGACAGCGGTATAGCAAATGTCGCATTGACCTTGATTTTTCAACCCGATGTTCCTGAATCGAAATACAATCGGGCAGGTGATACAGGGTGGTACCAGATTCAGGTAGGAGCCTACTCTTCTCTGCTTACCGCCTATTCCCAGTATGACAGGTTGCTCAATGCAGGTCTTCGTCCGTATGCCGAACAGGTTTCCGACACCAAGGCCGTGAGGCTGACTGTTCGGTGGGTCCCTGCGTATCAGTTGGACAAGACGGTGAAGGTGCTTGCTGCGTTGGGCTTTGAGGAGAAGAACATTCTCAAGAAAAGCGAAGAGAATCCCTACAAGTAAGGTTTACAGTCCTTTAATCATGCAGCACTTCTTGTATTTCTTTCCGCTTCCACAGGGGCAAGGGTCGTTGCGTCCCACTTTCACTGCTTTTGGAAGAGCGTGCGTATCGGGTGCTTTGTTCTTGCGATAGTTGGCATAGATGGCTCGAAGCGTTTTGTGTCGGGTTTTCGTCACTTCTGCAAGATCAGGAATCTGTTCCTCAACTTCTGCAAGGAAGGCTTTGTCCAGAGAACCGTTTGGTTCTTGGGACTCCCATTTTTTCTTGGTGTAATAAAACCGGAACACTTTGTTTTGAGAAGAGGGGCCGGCTTTCTTTTGTTCTTCGTCGATATAATAAAACCCAAGGACCACATCTCTGCAACTACATGTTGGATTGAGACAATATTGATCATCTACAAAATAATGCTCATTGTCATAGGAAATGGGAGGCAGTGCGGAAATGGGAAAGACTTCGTGATAGCCCACCATCGCGCCATTTCTGATAGAGTCATCAATAAAAGAGAAATCGAACGAAACGGAGTCGATGTTTTTCTCAGCATGGGCAATCTGCTCTTCTTTGAGTTTTTGATGCAGATCGAGAAGATGCAGCCAATCATCTTCATGAAGTTCACCTACCAAAGCTTCACCAAACCTTTTTTCATCCTCTGATGCAGTTTTTCGCGTATTGAACGTTCTCTTCACCACATCCAAAGTGATCTCAAACGTAAGAGAAGGGTCTTCTTCTTTGGTAAACCGGAAGGTCATATCTGTACACGAACAGGTTGCACTCGGACAGATGAATGACAGTTCTCCTGAAAAATGAGAACCTGCAAAGGGTCCTTCATTGAAGAAAACCTGAAATGACTTGCCTGATGTATTCTGGTATAATGTTTCTTGCATAGTTTATGAACTCCTACCCTATACTATATACATTACAACAGATTTACAAACGCTAAAAGGAGGGCTTGATATGGAAAAACAATTTTTAGTATTGAAGATTGGTGATCTTGGTTTTAGGACAAAGGAGTTGGAGAGTGGAAGAATCATCTCTTTGAAATACAGAAGCACCTTGAAAATAGCAGCCCTTGATACCCTTGTCTTTGATGTGGAAAAGGAGTGGTCTTTCAAAAACACCACGTATGCCTCGGGGAAAATGATCAGCAGCAGGTTGTTGCTGGAGAACATTGATGTTCCTCCTTTGGAATATGAAAAAATTGAGAAAAATACGTATGAATTTCTCGATTATACGGGATATGGCTTTTACGGAGAGGATTCTGATCCCGTATATGAGTCGACTGAAATGGACAGCAAAAAGGGGTATGATTATCTTGCCAAGCTTTGGGAAGAGTACCCGCAGTGCATAGATGCTTTAGTACATATGGGCAACCATTTCTTTTCTTCTGGTCCCCTTTTTGGTTTCAGAAGTGCCTATAATTACTACAAGGGCGCTGTATATATTGCTGAGCAAAATATGCCAATGGTCAAAAATGCCAAGTTTCCGTGGATTCTCTTGAACAACAGGCCGTACCTACGAGCCTTACATTGTCTTTGTCTTGCAGATTGGAAACTGGGAAATTTTGAACAAGCCGAGTCAACAGCCAGAAAACTGCTCAAGTTGAATCCCAACGACAACCAAGGAGTCCGGTTCATTGTAAATCAGATTCATAACAGGGAAGTCTATACTCCAGAAGAATACTGACGCCACTGGCTTTACAATCTCAAAGTCAAGGTCACCGATCCAACGATTGTATCATTATAGTTTTCATAGTTGTGCCCGGCTAAGAGAAAGGCCAGTTGATACCCGAGATCAAGATAGTCGAATATCGCCACTGCCAACTGAACTCCGCTGCTGGCAAGGAAAACTCCACCGTACGACACTGATGAGTTGAAGTAATTGCCGAGGGCATATCCAATATCGAGAAAGAGATTCATCCGGGGGAATATTCCTGAGAAGAAGGGTTCTGGTCCACTGAATCGAAGATCGAAACTGTTGATCGCGGTGAATTGGGTGTTGTAGGTCCAAGCGCTGAAGCCTCGCATTTTTTGACCTAAGGAAACTGGCCCCTGATAATACAAGGGAACTGCATTTCCATTGGTCCAGTTGAGGTTCACTTTGTCTGATACAACGATCGAATAAACATTCAGGTCTTTTGCATCCTTAAGGGAATAGAGGGTTTTTGCATATCTGCTGGTGCTGTCGATGCTGTAGAAGGAAGCCGTTCCGTCCAGAAGGTTGTTCAAAACAGTGGGGGCATACCGAAATGACAAGTCAGAGGAGAAACCATCGGAGGTAACCAGGGTGTTTTTCATATCAGTATAGGAGAGTCCTGCAACCAAGGTGGTTCCCAACATGGTGGTATCAGCACCTTTTAGATCGGGGTAATAAGGACTGTTTACAGAAGAGGGGGAAAACCAAGTGGCAATGGATTGGACGGGATAGGCTGTTGAGCCATTCTGTCTCGAGGAGCCTTGCACCATGGAATCGAGATAGTATTCAAAGGTTCCTTCATAGCCGATATAGGGTGAGATGTGATTCTTCCCATCAAGGCTTTGATTAAGTCTTACGCTCCAATTAGTGCGTACCACATCAAAAACCAAGGGGTCGTCAATAAGAGGGGATCCTGCATTGGGATTTTGCCAGATTTTCCGTTGGGTATAACCAAGGCCAAGAAGCAGTTCCAACCGAGTCTCACGGTTTTCCAAAAATGACCAGCCTTCATAGTTGGCGCCCATATGGGTATAGGTAGGAAGAATGCCGCCAAGGATTTCAGGATGACCTTCCACTCCTTCGTACATATAGCTCCAAGGAGAGGAGAAGAGTAATGTGGGAGAGAGGAGGAAGATTAGAAGTAAGGGGATCAGTTTTTTTCTCATTGAGATATCTCCAGAACAAGAAAAGCATACCATGAGACAAAGATGCTCGCAATGATTCAGGAGGACAAGAAAAAACAAAGAAAAACAGAATTTCTTATTTTGGTAGCAAGAGTCCTTCAGAACGTTCTTTACATTCTTGCTGAAATCTTATAGATTAGTTACAGCTTTTCGGGCCTATAGCTCAGTTGGTTAGAGCATCGGACTCATAATCCGTGGGTCGAAGGTTCAAGTCCTTCTGGGCCCAAAGA
>JAQVVB010000111.1 GCA_028699215.1 Sphaerochaeta sp.
GTATGGCAAGTGGAATGTCGAAGGGAATGTCTTCTATATGGTCCATGGTACGTTTGACAAATACACTGCGTGGAGTAATGTAGGAGGAACTTCAGGAGTCGATTGGGATATCTCGACGCCCACCACTTCCCATCCTACAGAAAACTATAATGATGCTGTCGTTTCTGATCGCAATTCAGCTTCTCAGACGTTGGTCGTGGGAATCAGTGGTTCGTATGTTTTAAATCGTAGTTTGAAACTGTTTGGGCAGGTCGACTACATCAATTGCAACAACTACCTGAACCGTTCAGGTCAAAAGGCAAGTGATGTACAGCTTACCCTTGGAGCAACCTATCATATTTGATGACCTGTCATGATGGGCATGCCTTGATATTCGAAGATACAATTGTTGGGAGATGTATGTATGAAACGAGGGTTCTTGGTTTTTATTTTGTTGTCTTTGGTTCTTGGAACTCTTGCAGCTGCCTACATTCCCCAACAGGTCATACCCTTAAACGATGATATCTATGCAGATATGGATGACCTTTATCTGCTGGAAGGAATCGGGACTCCTTCCAATTCACGTCCTTGGACAATGAATGAAGCGAATGCCATTCTTTCCGTTGTAGAAGTGAAAGACCTCAAAGGAGCGGCAAAAAAGCTCTATGACGCTCTCAGCAAGGCTCTAGGAAAGGATCTTCGTTGGACGTTCCCTGATGAGTTTTCTTTGGGTGCTGATTTGGATGTTGCTCTCGAATTCTATGCACATACCAATACAGACCTTGCAGATGGATTTACGTCGCATGAAGATTGGATCTATGGGTTTGTAGATCGTAAACCTCTCTTGAAACTTCAGTTGGACATGGCGGTTTCTGATTTCTTCTACACCTATTGTGACCTTCAATATGGGTACGGACTTTTTTCTTATGGGGATGTTCTTGCAAACCTTTCTGATCCCTCTGCGCCTGATTTGGTGGGAGCTCTCATTCCTGATACTTCCCAAGTGGACCTCGAATATGTCGATGGGTCTTCGGTTCTTGCACAATACAGCAACGCCTTTTCAAACAATTTGCTGTCTGCCAGTAGGGATTTTGACTTTCAATGGCCCAAACGAGCCGTACTGTCTCTTGGAGGGGAGAAATGGAACTTCTCTGTGAGCCGGGACAAGTTGAGTTGGGGTAACTCCTCCATAGGAAATTTCATCATTGATGATCATGTCGATTTCCATGAGTATGCACGCTTATCAATCTACACAGAGTATTTCAAGTATGAGGCAGTAGGGGTGTTTTTTGATACCTACTATGCTTCAAATGACTTTTTCCGTATGTTGATGGCCCACCGTTTGGAGTTTAGACCTGTTCATAAAGTAACTTTTGCCGTAAGCGAAAATGTCATGTACCAGAATGACCAATTCGACTTGAGATTCCTTAATCCAGCATTCATCTACCACAATCTAAATGAGCGGGATATGTTCAATGCCATAGCTCATGTTGAGTTGGATTATACTCCTGTGCCAGGAATACATCTGTATACCCAATTTGCCCTCGACCAGGCGGTAGCCCCCAATGAAAATCCCGATACAGAGGATACAGCTTGGGGACTTTTAGCAGGTTTTGAATATGCATTGGATCTGAACGAAGGTGTTTTTTCCACCGCTTTGGAAGGATCTCTTGCTCTTCCCAGCATGTATCGCAGGGATAAGGTTGATTTTCTGATGGCGAGAAGGTATGCAGGACTCATGTATTGGGGTGCCCAGAAGTTTGACTATATTGGCTCACCCTATGGAGGGGATGTTGTCGTAGTGAAGTGGGATACACGGTATCGGAAAATAGATAGTGCCGAATTCGCATTTTCCTTGACTTCGGTCTGGAAGGGGGGTGTGGATATGTACACACCCATTTCTTCAGGGGAGACCTATACCGATTATGGAACAAAGCTTTTTACAGAAGATCTGATTACTTTCTCCCTCATAGGATCGCTTGGCTGTTCTGTTGATCTGTCTCATGTTTTAAACAATCTTGTTTCTTGCTCATTGTATGGACAACTGGATGGGATTCTGATCATGGATTACTTGCAGAGTACAGAAGCGTTTGATAATCAACGTTCAGATTTACAGCTATCGGTGGGGATGGCTGTCTCCTTATAGTGCAAAGCATTGTACAGTGGTTGAATAAAGAGGGAAAAACAAACAGGTGCCATTGACGGCAGTAAGAAACTATGGCTACGATTACATAGAAGAAGAGGCAAGGTCTATTGATTTCAGCCTTTTCAGTTGATGGCACAGAGTAGATTTCTTCTGACAATTCCCTTTGCGTGGGGGGAAAGGTTACGCAGTGGCGGCTGCCTGGGGAGGTGGCCGCCTATCCTTGGGAAAAGGTCTCAAAATGAGAAAGGGGGGATTCCCCCTTTCCTTTAGTTTTCAAAGAATCTGTCTCCAATATCTGAACGATACCAGCTTCCAGGGAAGTTGATATATTTGGCGCCTTTATACGCATTCTTATTGGCATTCATGATGTTGTAGCCTAGTCCCACTACGGTAACGCAACGTCCTCCGGTAGTGACCAGCTTGCCGTCTTTTGCATTGACCCCGCCAAAGAAGTAGAGAGGCGTACCGTCAAATGCGTTGAGCAGGAAAGCAGCGGGAACCGGATCCAGTTCTTTTCCTGTAACGGGGCTTCCTGGATAGCCTTCTGAGGCGATTACCAGAGCTACTGAAGATTTGGAAGAAACCTCCAGATTGAGACTCGAAAGGGTGTCGTTTTTCATTGCATTCAGGATATCGATGATGTCTGTTCTGATGAGTGGAACAAATGCTTGGGCTGCTGGATCGTTGAAGCGAACATGGTAGTCGACAAGGATTGGTCCTTTCTTGGTGATGATCGCACTGATGGTCAAAACGCCCTTGTAAGCCATTCTTTCTGCTTTCAGACCAAAGAGTGTAGGTTCAATGATCGTGTCGATCAGAGACTGGCTGACCGTTTCCTGGAGAGGAACTGGACAGATGGATCCCATACCACCGGTGGGAAGACCACCTTCTCCTACTTTCATGTAGTCGCTGGAAGGAGGAAGCATCAAATAGCCTGTATTGTCGACAAAAAGGGTTAGGGTGACAGGCAGTCCATTCAGGTGCTCTTCCAACATGATGGAACTATTGGTGAGAATCGTCTTGGCGAAAGCCATGAGTGTATCGTAATCAGAGGAATCGACCATGACACGGCTGGGAGCAATGGTGTTGCTCTTCACGACAAAACGCTCTCCTGCATGTCTTTTCAAATAATCAGAAAGTTTCTGTTCATCTTCAAACATATGGTGAGTAGGGGTAGGTATGTTATGACGGTCGGTGAACATTCTGGAAAAATTACGATCACCTTCAAGCTTGAGCGCCCTGTTGGGAGCTCCAAAGGTATCGATGCCCCGTTCATTGAGATAGTCGATGACTCCGGTGAAGAGAGGAGCTTCTGTGCCTATGAAAACATAATCGATGGAGTGTTGCTGACAAGCCTCATAGACTTGCTTGGCGTCGGCTGGGTCGATATCAAGGTTGGTGGCAATTGACTCAGTGCCTACATTACCCGGAGCTACAAATAAACCATTGATCAAACGGCTCTGGGAAAACCACCATGCAATGGCATGGTCTTTGGCTCCTGAGCCCAATACTAGTATTCTCATTGCACTACCTTCTCGTGATATTTACTCTAATAAACGTACCATTTTACTGGTTGTGAGGTCAACAACCAGCACCGAGCATTTCCAAAGCAGAAAGGTATGTTTCACGCTTTGTTGCCTGAACCACCGCCTGTTTTACCGCACCCGTGTTGGGAATGCCCTTGAGATACGAACAGGTATGCTTGCGCATCTGGGTACAGGCACTTTTTTCACCATAATGGTCTATCATCAAATCAAGGTGCTTGATGATGGTTTGTACCCGTTTTTCCAAGGAAATACCTGGCATTTCTTTGCCGGTCAATAGTGCTTTGGCCTGTTCGAAAATGAAAGGATTGCCGATTGCACCTCGTGCAAACATAACCCCATCGATACCGGTTTCTTCAAGCATTCTTTTTGCGTCTTGGGCTGTGAAAAGGTCGCCTGAACCAAATACCGGTACGTTCTGGTGGTGCTTAAGGCAATATTCCTTGAGCTCAGTGAGCTTTTCCCATTTTGCGAACGGTGCATACCCTTGTGCTCTGGTCCGTGCATGCAAGGTAAGCATCGAAGCCCCTCCATCCAATGCTGCTTGGGCAAACTCGATGAAATTTTCACTGTTGGCATCCCATCCTGTTCTGAATTTCACAGAAACAGGGATGGTGGTGGTGTCGGTGATGAGCCTGACAATGTCTGTTATGAGCTTTGGGTTTTTCATCATGATGGACCCTGCTCCTGTTTTGGTGACTTTTGGGACAGGACATCCGCAGTTTATGTCGATGAATGTAGGTTTATAGGGAATCAAACACGCTAAAGCTTTTGCAACAGGATCAATGTTGCCCATGAACAATTGGATGGCATAATCCTTTTCGTTTTTAGCACGAGTCATCAATTCCAACGTTTTCTCCCCTTCACGGGAGAGCCCTTCTGCACTGACCATCTCAGTGAAGGTCATGTCGGCCCCGCTTTCGATGCACAAAGATCGAAAGGGGACATCAGTGTATCCGGCAAGAGGAGCGAGAAATACATTTCCTGAAACCGTAACGGAACCTATTGATACAGGGTGATAGAGATTGTGTTCGTTCATACGTCCTTTGGAAGGGCAAAAGCCTTCAAGCTGTTAGCATAAAGACTTTCAACCAGCTCTTCAAGGTAGATCTCCCTGATTTCGCTGAGGGCTTTGGCCGTTTCAATGATGTAACCGATTTTGTTTCTCTCTCCTTTATAAGGATAGGGAGTCATGAAAGGTGCTTCACTCTCAATGACGATTCGGTCAGGGGGTAACTTGCGGGCAACTTCTTGGATATCGCGGCAGTTTTTGAATGTGACGTTTCCCGCGAAGGAGAATGTCAGATTAAGATCCAAAGCCCTTCGTGCAAAATTCCAGTCTTCGCCAAAACAGTGAAGGATGCCACCTTTTGGAGGTAGCTTTTCTTCAAGGATGTTCAGAAGATCCTCTCCTGCATCTCTGTTGTGGATGATGACAGGCAGATCCAAGTGTTTAGCTATTTCAAGGTGTTTGAGAAACAGTTCGATTTGGACCGTTTTATCTCCTCCGAACATATGATAATAATCCAGACCTGTTTCACCGATAGCGATCACCCTGCTTTTTTTTGCATGGTTGATGACCCGTTCTTCCCAATCTTTTCCCGGATTCGCCACCTCTGTAGGGGATACCCCTACCGCATGGAAAACATCCGAAGCACTCTCTAGGTTGGAATAGGTTTTTTCGAAATCGGAAAGACTGTTACAGATGCTAACAATGTGTTTAACCGATTTGACTTTGGCGAGTTGGACAGCTAACAGCTGTTCCATTTTGTCATCCTGAAGTAACCCTATGTGCGCGTGCGTATCAAACAGTTGCATACCGGCTCCTTGAGGTGGATTCTCACATTTGTAGAGGAGTTACTAAAATATACCATGGGGCATAGTAATCGTCAACAGACGTAACTCAAAGAGATGGAAATACTTAACTAAACGATTATACAGTTTGACAATTTTCCTTTGCCGTGATAGCGTAAGTTCATTACGAATGGATTCAGCCCTTTTGGGCAAAGGATTTGCATGAAGAAAGATCGATTGCGGGCGACAGAAAGTGCCCCAGCTAAAAACAGGCCTTCAAGTGCCTATATATATTTGGTTAAGAATCCCTCTTCAAACGAAATATCAGTTTGTGCATGGGATTCTGTTTTGTATCCGGGGACTTCTGTAGTCGCACCAACCCGATATGGCTTGGATTTGGGTATCATCATGGGGAGTGCCGATAAGCTTGGAAAAGGGTACCAGAAAGGATGTGATCAAATCCAAGGAGCTTGTCTCCATGGCAGATGCCTATCCAAAGAGGAAGAAGTTGAAAAGGGTGATGAGGATGATCTTGCAGCTGAAGGGAGTCCTGATCCTGCGGATGAAATTGTTTGGAGCGATGAACCTGATGAAGACCCCTGTGGTGATTGCATCGGATGTTCTGCACGTTCGGAGATTGAAATGGTGCAACTCTCCGGTGATACTCTCTGGATTGACCGTCTGGCAACTCCTTCTGACATGGCTCGCTATGAAGAGTTTTTGGTGAAAGAAGACGAGGCGATGAAAATATGCCGGGAAAAGATTGCTTGCCATAAGCTCGATATGAAATTGGTTACGGCACATTTTCTTCTGGGTGAACCAAAGATTATTTTTTTCTTTACTGCTGATGTTCGCGTTGATTTTAGAGAATTGGTGAAAGATTTGGTTTCTGTATTTCGTATCCGTATTGAGTTAAGACAGATTGGGGTCCGTGACGAGAGTCGTGTTCTCGGCGGTCTTGCAGTGTGCGGAAGAGATTATTGTTGCCATAGTGTGACTGATAAGCTTAACCCTGTTTCAATAAAAATGGCAAAAGAGCAGAATCTTTCACTTAATTCCATGAAGATTTCTGGACCTTGTGGAAGACTGCTTTGTTGTTTGTCGTATGAATTTGATTTCTATGTTGAGGAAAAACAGAAATATCCTCCTGAGGGAAGTAAACTTAAGGTTGGTTTTGACTTGATGAAAATTACAGAAGTGAACATACTATCGAAAAAGATTTCACTTTCAGGCGCTGAAGGAAGAATGCTCACTATCCCCAGTTCCGCTGTTTTTTTCAATGAGGAGGCCAGTCGTTGGGAGATAACTAAGGAGTATGCAAGTGAGTTTTTGTCAAATTGAAATAAAGCATTGTATTGACCGATTTTAGAGTCTGTGATATTTTGTTAGACCGTCGGCCCTTAGTTGCCGATCTCATAAAGTATAAGTGAAATACGTATTCAAGGTAATATGTTTGGAGGTATTACGTGATCAACAAGTCTGCTGAAAAGAGAGAGCGACAGAATAGTGTTCGTAGGATGAGGAACCGTGCTGCAAAGAGCACCATGCGTACCGCCATCAAAAAGTTTGATGCTGCCATTGCAGCTGGTGATAAGGATGCTGCTGCTTCAGCTCTTGATTTGAGTTTCAAATTGCTTGATTCAACTGCAAGTAAGGGAATTATCCACACCAACACCGCCAGCCGAAAGAAGTCCAGGTTGCATGCCAGATTTAATAAGCTGAATGCCCAGACTCAAGTAGAAGCCTAATTAGCCTAGATTTGAGATTAATTTGCCGGCATGTATGTTGCCGGCTTATACATGTGAATGAGAAGTGTTGAAGGAGTAACCATGGCAGAACCAAAGTTGACAAAAGCGGCCATTATTGAAAGTCTTCATGAGAAACATGGACTTAATCGGTCAGATATCCATATGATTATTGACGAGTTTTTTGAAGAAGTGAAAGCAGGACTCAAAAACGACCAGGTCATTGAACTGCGCGGCTTTGGAACCTTTGAGGTTCGTACTCGAAAAGGTAGAGAGAAAGCCCGTAACCCAAAAACCGGAGCAATTGTTGCGGTTGAGACTCATGGAGTAGCAATTTTCCGTCCTGGCAAAGAGCTCAAGGATTATGTCTGGAATCTGCGCGACAACAAGGCTATCAACGACTAAATTGACTTTGTTGTTTTTTAATTAGGAGTATTCTCTTGGTTGATTTGCATGAAAGACGGAACCTCAGAACTGTTTGTTCTGAGGTTTTTACATTATTGGTAGCCGCTTTTGTCTATTCCATGGCATTTCCCGGCTTT
>JAQVVB010000112.1 GCA_028699215.1 Sphaerochaeta sp.
TTGGCATGGCCGTTGCGTTTGACCCTGTGCACGCTCACTTCTCCAACATGTTGCAAAACAGGTCAAAAGAGATTGTGATCAGTGAAATCCTGCATAACACCTTCATCACGGTTGATGAAAAAGGGTCAGAAGCAGCTGCAGTGACTGCTGTCATGATGAAAGCCACCAGCATGGCTCCCCAAGCTATGGTTGAATTGCATTTCAATCGTCCGTTCTTCTATGCAATCGTAGATACAGAACGTTCGATACCACTGTTCATGGGTATTCTCGACAATCCTGAGGTATAAGAAGAAAGCAATGAACAATACAATAAGCAGACGCATCAAACTTGGCTTCGGCATTGGCGATTTGGGAGGAAACCTGTTCTTCACCATCATTGGTTTCTATCTTCTGTTCTTCCTTACCGATTTGGTTCACCTCTCACCTGCATTAGCCGGAACCGTTCTGATGATTGGTAAGATCTGGGATGCTATCACCGACCCGATGACCGGCTATGTATCCGACCGTACACGAACGCGCTGGGGACGGAGAAGGCCCTACATGTTCGTCGGTTCGATCCTTGCATTTTTCATGATGGGCTTGATGTTCACCAAACCTGCGATACACGGACAGGGAGCTTTGTTTGTCTATCTTACTCTGCTCTACTGTCTGCTCAACACCGCCTATACGTTGGTAAACATCCCCTATGCAGCACTACTTCCTGAATTGACAGACGACTACAACCAAAGAACAGTTCTCACAGGGTATCGGATGAGTTTTGCAGTGCTGGGAACCTTTGTAGGAGCTGGAGCAGTCATGCCGCTCATCAATCTTTTTTCAGACAAACAAGTAGGTTGGTCGATGATGGGCTATTTCATGGGAGCGGTGATGTTGATCACCACCTTGATAACCATCTGGGCGGTCAAGGAGCCTGAACATCCAGAAAAACAACAAGGTACTGGTTTTTTCAAAACCTATATCGAGGCTCTACAAGACAAGATATTCCTTTCCGCCCTCATTCCCTGGACGTTCTTCATCACCGGCACCTCCATGGTACAGGGCGCCTTGGTCTATTATTTCGCCTACATTTTCAAGGATGAAGGACTTTTCCAAGTTGCCTTGCTCTTTCTCCTCACCTTCAGTCTGCTTTGTATTCCTCTCTGGGTGAAGATCTCCGAACACATTGGAAAGAAACGCTGTTATATGATCGGAATGGGCATCATGGCAGTGGGAGTGATGGTGTTTTCGTTGCTTGGAGAAAGCCTGGGGCCCAAGCTTTCCCTCTTGGTGATGGCAATTTCAGGTATTGGACTCTCCACACACTATGTCATGCCCCATGCGATGCTTCCTGACATTGTAGAAAATGATGCCATCAATCATGACAATCTCAGACAAGAAGGGGTGTTCTCCAGTCTTTGGACCTTCTCAAGCAAACTGGGTCAAGCTGTGGCATTGGCTCTCAATGGGTGGATCCTCGCCCTGTTTGCGTACACTCCAAGTGAGCCTTCAGCTTTATCCGCCATCGGCATCAAGTTGGTCTGCGGCCCCATACCTTTGGTATGGTATGTGGTGGGGATTTTCATTCTCCGATCGTATCCGATCGATAAGAACTATTATCATGAGATGATGAAAAAGCGAGTGTGATGTACGATGGGAAAGAAGAAACGCGATGAGTTGATCATTCTCAAACGAGCCACTCAGGGAAGAGGCTTCCAGACTCCCAACTACTCACCAGGAGTGCGAAACATACTGGTTGTACTCGGGAAGTGGTATTTACGGCACTTCGAAGGGGTCGATTCTGTTGAGATCAAGCACGAAACAACCTTGATGCAAGAATTTGCACGGTTCGACCAAAAAAAGACACTGCTCATCCTCGCTTTTCGGCATGTAGCAAAAGAAGACGCACCGACACTGATGTATGCTTTGAACAGGAACCTGCAGAGGCAGATCAAAAAGGCGCATCCTACAAACCGGCATATCATAACCCATGCACAGTTTCTCTATGGAAAGGATGTTTTGAACTGGGCGGGAAGCGCTGCTGCGTGGTTGTTCCCCAAAATCGGCTGTGTCCCGGTTCAAAACAGAGGGAGCAACAAACAAGGATTGGACATTCTCAGAAAGGCCATGAATGAGGGGGACTTCCCTATTGCACTTGCCCCTGAAAGCCAGGTGACCTACCACATGTATCGCACCAGTGGTCTCTCACAAGGAGTAGCTTCTTTAGCCTATTGGGGTACGTTGACAGGAAAAGAGGTAACCATTCTCCCCATTGCCATAGCCTACCGACATGCACATCAAAGTGAAGACTTCATTCGTTCGGTGTTGCTGCGATGGGAGAAGCAAACAGGAAAGGCATTACAGAACCGAGCATGTGAACCTATTCTGGATTTGCTTGCAACAGCTCTGCAGGAAACCCTCTCTCTGTTGGAAGATCTGTATCATCTGGAAGCAGATGGTGAGCAACGTTCTCACGAACAACGGATCAAGCGTATCTGCGAGAAAGCCTTGTCGGAGGCTGAAAGCCTATGTGAGCTCAAGGCTGAAGGAAGTTTCTTGGACCGGGTTTTCCGCATACGCTTCAAAGGGGAAGAAGCTGTGCATCCTGATCTCTTCGACCCCAAGAAGTTGCCGCTGCTCTCTCGAAGCATCGCTGACTTCCGTTCATTGCAGGCACATGTATATCTTCGGCACGCGCAGATCGTCGATATCCTGCAATACCTTGATCTTGATTATCTGCAAGCTCCTTGCAGCGAGGGCAGAGCGTGTGAGTTCGCATTGAATCTTTTGGATGTGATAAACAGGATGCAGGGTGGAAACATCGCCAGCCGATTCACCCCCAAACACAAGAAAGCCGTACTCTTCATTGGAAAAGCCATCACCCTTGAAGGCATGAAGAAGCCCCTGTCGAGAAAACAAGGGCTGATGTCCACCATGGACAAGGTATATGCTTCTTTGCAAAAAACCAGCGAAGAGTTAGAATCCTACTGGGAAAAGAATTACTTCAAGCATTGACGTCATCAATTGCCCTTGTTAAAGAGAACGTCAGAGGATAGTCCGTATAGAATCCCCGTTTCTCCTTAGGCATGAGTTCTGCCAGTCTGAGCATGATTTCATCACTCAAGGCCTGACGGTCGATACGACCACCTTTTTGAATGATTTCAAAACTTTTCCCTACCCGTATGGTAATGGGAGTTCTTCTGAGGCGCTTGATGTTTTTTGAGAAGCTTTCAAACCCTGTGATGGCAATAGGAATCATCGGAACGTCTTTCTTGTGGGCGATAAAGGCGACTCCAGCTTTTCCCTGCTGCAAACATCCATCTTCACTTCGGGTCCCTTCCGGAGCAATGGCCAGAATGTTCTTCTGATCAAGCACGGCAAAACAAGCTTCCATCGTCTCTCGTCCCATGTTCTCACGATCGACAGGAATGCTTTTCCAAGCATCCATCAGCCACCCCATGAAGGAGTGCTCCCAAAGTTCTTTTTTCGCCATGGCGAACATCTTTCTTGGTTGAAGAAAAACGTAGAGCATGGGAGCTTCAAGATTGGAAGTATGATTGACCATCATCAAAAAGGGTCCCTGCTCGGGAATTTTGGCAAGTTCTTTCCTGTCGATTGAAAAACAGACCCTAAAAAAGGTCCTCAACAGGGCATTGATAAAACGTACTGATAACTTCATGAAAGGAGTATACCAGAGAGGCAAATGACATCAAAGAGGAAAAGCATGGAAAATGCTGGAAAAGAGCATCTTTATCGAGAGACCGGATAGGCAAAAGGATGGCCCTCAGCAAACTGAACCAAATCCCAGAGATTACCATAGAGATCGCTGAACACCGCTACCTTTCCATATTCTGCGACTTTCATAGGTCGGACAATGGTGACTTTTTTATCTATCAGGTTTTGATAGTCATGTTCAAAGTCATCGGTCGAAAGAAAAAGAAACACTCGTTTTCCTGTTTGATTACCTATGAATTTCTCCTGTTCCGGGGTAGAAGCTCGAGCAAGCAAGAGAGCACTTCCTTTGCTGTGAGGAGGAGCTACAACCACCCAACGTTTATCCTGTTCCTTTTGATAGGTGTCCTCAAGCAACTCGAAACCCAAGATAGTGATATAGAAATCCAAAGCCTCGTCATAGTCTCTCACAACCAAGGCGATATGTGCGATTGTCTGCATGGAAGGTCTCCCCTGCTTGAAATTCTCAAGCTATATCCTTTTTTCCCTTAGAGAGGGTAATCACCAAATACGGAACACAAAGAACGGATCCCAACAGTGCCATTGCAAAAAAAGCATGGTGCAACGAGAATTTGTCTCCAATCAAACCAACGACAGGAAAAAGGAGAATCATGAACAGGCTGTAAGCCATACTCTGAAAAGAAAGGATGGTGGCCCGATGGGCGCTGGGTATGAGTCTGTTGAGATAATCACCGATTGTTACGATCAAAATACCTTCAATGCAACCGGTAAGCACATAAAAGACTATTGGATAATGAGAAACAGCCACTCCCCATAGGCAGAACACCATGAGCAGGGGCATCACCAGCAAGACTCCTTTTTGCCCTAGCTTTCGTTCAATCGATACGGCTTTCATGGAGGTCAAGCCAGAAATGAGTGAATGAATGGCGAACACCACGCCAATTTGCCCTTCAGAAAACCCCTGTTCGGTCCAGAAATTCTGCAAATAGAAGAACAGGCAGATCATGAAAGCAAAAAGCAGTTCGGAGAACAGGATGAAAAAGGTTATTCTTGGTTGTTTGCCTACCACTTTCACACTATCGACCATTTGGATTTTCAAGGAATTGAGAATGGACGCACCCAAGGTGAGGCTCTCAACTTCAGTCTTTTTCTGTTCGATGGGCGGTTCAGTAAACCCAAAGGAAAGAAGAGCCGCACATAAGGAAACTGCCATGGAAAGGCCAAAGGCCAATGCGTAGCTATGCACTGCCAGATACCCTCCGATCAGGAAGGCAGCCACTGAAGTTGCTTGGGTGATGAGTTCCTGATATCCCAATACCTTCATATACGAATCCTGCTTTCCTTCACACAACAAGGAGTCATATACCAAGGCATCTCCTGCTCCAGATTCAAGGTTGTACCCCAACGCAGAAATTCCGAACCCAATCAGTTGCAGGATGAAACCATCAGAGAAAAACATGAGAGCCAAGCTGATGATGTTCACGAACCTTCCCGCAATCCTGCTGGCTTTTCGCCCCCAAAGATCTGCAACCGATCCTGTAGGTACTTCCATGAGAAACGATACGATATGAAACGTAGCCTCAAGGATTCCCAACTGCAACAAGGAAAAACCTTTTAATGCCAGATAGATCATCCAGAGTCCACGCACCAAGCCTAAATTGAGAAAGATTGCATAGAAATAGTTGATTTTAATATTCCGTGCATAATGAGAAGCATTCATGAAAATCAGTTCCTTTACGTATTAAATGGCACAGAATAAAAAAAGAAGGCATGTGCCTTTCTAAAAATACCAGCGTTATACCTTTCTGTATACGTTTTTCGTAGGGAAATTCAGCGGCAAAAGAAGCATCTCACCGGTTTTTCTCTCTTTGTGATTCCGACCAGAGCTCATCTGCAACGGGAGCCCACGCATTTGCATACTCCTTGCATTTCCCACAGAGATGCTCCACTGATTCAAACGAAGCCAAATCTGTAGATTTTGCCTCTGTTGCATGTATCATCTTCATCAGATAGTCAGGATTCTCCAGCATCGGACAAGGTCTGAGCATATTTTCATTGAATGCCTGCAGGTCGTGGTAAGCGCTGAACAGCGGTTGTTGCAAAGCCTCCAACAACGAGACTTTCTTGATGTTCGCCATTGAGTAGTGAATGAATACACACGGTTCCACATCTCCGTTTGCGTTGATATGCAGATAGTTCTTCCCTGCCGCAATACACCCCCCTACAAACTCCCCATCATTCTGGAAATCCAAGGGGAATAGTTTATGAGGATTATCATTCTTGCGAATCTCACGAATCCGATGATACATATACCTACGTTGTTCGGGCTTCAAGAGCAAATCTACAGAAGCATCGTTCCCTACCGGCATATAGTGGAAATACCACGAAAACTTACTTCCCTTCTTCTCCAACAAATCCAAAAACTCATCAGAAACCACCATCTGATAATTCTTACTGGTATAACAGATTGAATTTCCATACAGCAGACGATGAGCCTGCAACAAATCCATGGCTTCCATGACCTTCTTAAAAGAACCAGAACCACGACGGGCATCGTTGGCCTCTTCAAAACCTTCAACGCTTACATACAGGATGAGATTTTTTACACCCTTCATCGCCTTGCAAAATGCTTCATCTACAAGCGTGCCATTGGTAAAAGCTCCAAACATGCAGTCCTTATGTTTTTTACACAACGACAGAACCTCATCTTTGCAAAGCAGAGGCTCCCCTCCAGTCATCATATAGAAATGGATGCCCAACTCTTTTCCCTGTATGATGATCTTATCCATTTGCTCGAAAGAGAGACGATGTTTGGGTCCATATTCAGCTGACCAGCAACCAATACAGTGCATGTTGCAGGCACTGGTGGGGTCGAATAAAATGACCCATGGGAAATTTGTATGATAACGATCCCGTAGCGTTCTGGCTTTTTCCAATCCTACATACCCTGCTTCATATCCTAGATTCAAGATGAACGTTCTCAGTACGTTCGCATCGATATCCGTAACCAGTGAATGACCAAAATCCACCCATTTTGAATTGGGATCTGACACGAAGTGCCGGAGATTGGAAAAAACATTACCGGTTTTCGTGTAGCTCTGGTCATGTTTTGTTGAAGGCATGTACCGTTCTACAAGATCCAAAATATCGAGTATCCCTTGATGGCGATCTTTTTTGACATGCCGTATCGCATATTCAATACCTGAAGAAAGAGCAATTCTTTCTGCACTGTGTTTTACGTTTGCCATAAACAGCTCCTGATACAAAGAGATACAGACATCCTCCTCTTTCATGATGTGTCCATATTGGGTATAGCGCAACTCTCAAAGCACTGGCTTAATCGAATAATTTTCACTTTCTTCTTTTTAAGTAAAGATTTATTGCTATTTGCAATAATTATTCCTACTATTTTTTAGAAATAACAATGGGTAATATTTCCAATTCCTACTGCTGTGATATAGTTCTAGAAGGAGTGATACATGCAAATCGCCGTCATTACCGGAGCCTCTTCGGGCTTGGGAAAGGAATTTGTACTTCAGATCAACAGAAAGTACCATCCTGATGGTATCTGGGCGATCGCCAGACGGGAAGATCGTCTTGTCGCGTTACAAAATCTCTGCCCGAACGTACGTATTTTCCCTCTCGATCTCCAAGACGGAAAAACATTCACCCACCTGCAGGAAACATTGAAGAAAACACAACCGGAGATTCGGTGGTTGGTCAATGCTGCTGGATTTGCCAAAATAGGGAGTTTTGCCGACCTGTCTTGGGAAGATGAACAAGCCATGATCGAAGTGAACTGCAAGGCACCGGTACAGCTTATCCAACTCGCTCTGCCTTACATGCAAAAGAAAGCAAGAATCATAAACATCTGTTCCGCCGCGGCGTTCCAACCACTGCCGTATCTCAATATCTATGCAGCAACAAAATCCTTCCTCCTCAGGTATTCACGAGCACTCCGTTGGGAGTTGTTTCCAAAGGGCATTGGGGTTACAGCAGTATGCCCCGACTGGGTGAAAACAGAATTTCTCCAGATATCTCATGCCTCACCAGGAGGAAATGCAGTC
>JAQVVB010000113.1 GCA_028699215.1 Sphaerochaeta sp.
GAGCGCTCGACAGATCCCTGCCCGTTGGAGCTGCCCACCCGACACCTGCGATACATCTCGTTTTTCCAAGGATGCAATGCCAGACAGTTCCATGAGTTCTTGTGCTTTTTTGATGATGGCTTTTTTATCCTTGGGGTTCGACCTCATCGCAACAAGGATGATATTGTCCAGGATATTCAGATTCCTGAGTAAACTCGGTTGTTGGAATACAAACCCCATGGAATTTCTTCGGACATCACTGAGTTCTTTTTCCTTCATACTCGAAAGATTCTTTCCGTCAAAGTGTATGGTGCCGGTATCTATGGTATCCATACCGCTCAAGGCATACATCAAGGTCGATTTTCCCGATCCAGAAGGACCCATGATGGTAACAAACTCCCCTTTTTGTATAGCGAGAGAAACACCGTCAAGAACTTTCTGTTCTTCCCCATCAAATGATTTGCATACGTTTTCGCAGGTCAGTAGATCATGTGTCATGGCATCACTCCTTGATGATTGTAGCAATAGAGGCGTTAAGAGAACCTGAGGTGGTGCATACTGTTGCAAATGATACATGTACAAACAGCAATGCGGGGAAAAGCACATAGGCTGACAGTGGATGAATGGCAAAGGAAAACACCGTCGCCCCCAAAGATGCAATGATGGCCCCACACAGATACTCTCCAAGGGTATTGGCAAGTAACGTTCCCACCACAATGGAAAAAAACAGCACGAACAGAGAACGCGATACATATTGGATCCTGATATCCTTATGAGTGAAGCCAAGGGCTTTCAAAACTGCAATTGGATAGCGGTCCTTTATCATGAGCATCTTTATGAACAAGGCGGCGATGAGAACAGAAACGAGCAAGGAAACAAGGATGGCGGCAAGCGATGCTTTTTTGATCGATTCCAAGGTCGAGCCAAACGTTTGGAGGATGAACTCATCGATACCGGAAACCTTTGCATACGAAAACCGGGTGCCATACGCTTGTACCACCTGATCTATCGCATCAGGTGCATGTAAGGAAGATACGATGACACTCCAAAGCAAGCTGTCGAGATTGGTGTCAAAGGTGGCTTTGGCAGTTTTTCCACCATTGGTTATATCAGAGTACAAGCCACAAACCTTGAGAACACGCTCTTTTCCCTCGTCAAGCAAGACCAAGGTGTCACCGACTTCTTTGTTCAGTTCTTCAGCATTCAAAGAAGAAAGCGCTATTTCCCCTTCATTGAGGGGAGCTCTTCCCTTTGCATAGGTAACAGGGAACAAGGTATGGTTCCCGAGTTCTACATTGATGCTCTGATCAGGTGTTTGTACGTCTCGTATGGTAAAGCTTTTGGTTGAAAGTACAACAAATGTTTCGATGTTCTGGTCTCTTTCCATATAGGTGGAAATGGTTTTGGCTTTTTCACGAATATCATCCACTTGCTGCAGGTCGATGCGAAGATCACATTCGCCCACTCCCATATAGGTGATGAAACTCTTCGATGAGATGGTTGTGTACAGGTTTCTTGGAACGATCATGATGAAGGTTGCGAGCACGAACACAATGAACATGGTGGCATAGAGGTGTTTTCTCGAAAGAACATCCTTTATTCCAAGAAATACGTTGGGAGTAAGAAAAGCGAATTTCTGTAACGTACCATATCCATTTCCTTTCTTACCATCGATATTCCCCTGGGTACGCAGCGCATCGGCCGATGATAGGTGCTTGAAACGCTTGAGAACATGGTGCACATAGAGATTGATGGCGATAAAGACCAAGGAAATACCGAACACGGAGAGTAATGGTCCTAGGTGCTCCTTCTGGCTTTCACCAAAAAAGAGATGTATGTTTTTCAACATCAGATCCTGCATGGGCAAGGAAGCAAAATACCCAACGATACAAGCAAACGCACCAATGCATGCATATTTGGCCATGTAGAGATGCTTGATGTCTGTACTACGTAACCCGATAGCCTTCATGACCCCTATTTCATACAAGTCATCTTCTATCTTTGCAAGCAGGGTGAAATGTATGCACAGAAAGGCTATCGCAAGGATGAGCAGGCTGCTCATCAGTATGAGTGCAACCATAAGTCCATCAGATATACTGTTGATCAACTTGAACAAAGGATAGGTTATCGTCGGTCCATTTGCTTCCAAACCAAGCATGGTGTAGGCATGAGCGAACGCACTGAGCTGAGAAAGCTCATGGAGACGGAACTCTATGAGATACTCCACATGCCCGAAGTCTGCTAGCTGGGCATAGTCGTTCTCACTGATGAGAAAACGCTTTGAAGAGGAAAGCAGGGAGTTCATTTGTGAATCGCGAACAAAACCGGCGACAATAAACGTTTTCTGAGCCACGACAACTGAGTCGTTGATGGAGGCAAGCTTGTCTTTCATCGCATACAAAGGAAGATAGATCTCACCATCCTGTACGTGTATGGGTTTTCCATCCAACCCTAAAAGAAGATCAAAATCAGCGTTCTGCACGGAAAATCCATTGTCTTGGACGCTTTGTGCCAATGATTTTCCGTTTATGACGATGTCAGGACCTTTGATGTTCAGAAATTCGACTACCTGGTATTCCTTTACCAGATCGCTCGATTGGGCAAATTGTGCAAGGCGTTCTTTATCGATGTCACCTGAGTGCATCTGCATGAAATGCGGGGTTTTAGCCTGTACCATGAGAGCATCCACAGCTCCGGTGAGGTTCACGATAAGCATACAGGTAAGAGAGACAAGCATGGCAGCTGTGGCAATGATCAAGAAGATGGTGATCGTAGTGAGCTTGCTGTTCTTCATGTCATTCTTGATTATCCTAAGAAACATCGGCGTACTCCAGATTCTTCACAGATTTGCATTCAGAGAGGGCGAAAACGAGTATGAGACACGGACACGTATAGATCATGATCTTGAAAAAGAGACAATCGAATTTTTATCAGCCTTGGATGAACAACTGCGCCATGAAGGAAAAACTCCCAGTTTGAGCGCCAAGAATCCGTTCCATGTTGCAAATGAATGCTGCTATTTTTCGCTCTGCCTCTGCTTGTGTAGAAATGGCTTTCTGATCAAACGCAATTTGCGAGTATATGAGCAACATCTCTGAACTTTCATACGGATAGGATGTAGTGAACAATCCTTGCAAGATCCCCTCTTCTAGTATTGATGAAAGTATGGGCGTCACTCCCCTTACCAAAGCATCCAATTGCTTTTGATGCATGAGGGCGTTTTGTGATGTATGGATGTGTTCCATGACTCCGTGTTCGTTTTCTTCGTCGAGATGGAGTGACATGACGACATGGAGTAGTTTTTCGTGAACCGTAAGGGAACCATCCTGTGCAATGGTTTTTGCTTTATCAAGCATGCCGATAAGGATGCGGTCTATGATGGCGTTCATGATCTCTTCTTTGGACTTGAAATGGTAATACAGTGTTCCTTTGGCAATTCCTGCTTGTTCAAGGATGTCTGATATGCTGGTGTGGTCATATCCTTTATGAGAGAAGAGTGAATTTGCTATATCGAGTATTTCGTTCTTTCTTACTTCTGGTTCTTTGATAGTGCGCATAAAAAAGTCCTTTTCATTATAGACCGACGGTCGGTCTATACAAAAAGAAGGTATGGCATTTGTACATTACTTGTCAATAGAAGGAAACCTCAGTGCTATTTAAATAGAAAGTATTTTATGATATTTTTACTTTTTTTTACTTTTATTTCTTATTATTCTCTATTGTGCTATAATCACAGTTTGAGGAGCTTCGCATGAAAACCGAAATGAACGATGCAATCGTAGATACAATAAGAATGGTCCTTCGTGGAAAAAACCTTTCCCAGAAAGAACTTGCCAGAGATATTTCTATGACTGAAGCAACCATGAGCAAGACATTGCATAAAACAAGGGCAATAACAATTGATGAAATTGATGAAATCGCCAAAGTTCTCAAAATTCCTGTTCATACATTGTATAATCCCATTCCCCTAGGGTGTAAAGAAGCACTTTCCCTGCTAGGACAAGTGAATACAAAAGAATCAGAAAAAACAATTCAAAAACTTTCGGTCCTCGCACAAAGGATTTTATTCTATAAGGATCTGCGAACCAACACCGAACATATTGTAAGAGTTGACTGACTATGGAAGCAGAAAGCTTGTTGAGAAATTGTCTCTTCTCCTTGGACAAAAAAAAATTTGAGTCACTTGAAAGAATGGCAAAGCAATTCTCTACCACCTATGTAGGAGAGTTTCGTCTAGTTAAAGATCATATTTTTGAAGTCATCCGAAATTATGCAAGAATTAACAAGTTGGAATTGGATGTTATTCGTTTTCCTTCTGAGGATCCTCACTTATGGGGATGTTTCTTTTCGGCTTCAAACCATGATTTTTTGTTTATAAATACAAGAAATTCATTGGAAAAACAAAATTTCGCGGCAGCTCATGAACTGTACCACGTGTTGATGAATGAAAAAAGGTATGCAAAAAAAATCTTTTCTGATGTAATCAGGGGCAATGGCGAGCCTATTGATGAGGACATTGAAGCTAGTGCTTTTGCATCTTTGCTTCTTGCCCCTACAAAAGCCTTGGAGGACTGTCTCAACATTCTCTTTGGTGAAAAAACCATCACCTATAAAACCATTCAATCTCTGAAAGAATACTTTTTGGTTCCGGAAAAATGTTTGGCTATTCGTTTATATGAAATTGGGAGAATAGATAGTTCAGCCATTCAAGCCCTACTTACTACCCTTCCCAAAAGTCAGGCACCATCTCCCACTGAATTCATCATTGAAGTTGGTAGCCTTCTTGAAAACATGCAGTATGCAAAAGAAATGGATATTCTCAATGATGAAGACTTTGTTGCCGATGAAGCTTTCTTAGAGTCTCTGAAATCATGAAAGAAATCGATATTGCTATTCTCGATAATGATTTTATCGAAAAATGCCAAAAAATTACTCTTGGTAATAGTTGTCTTTTGGAAAGGTTTTTTGAAACTTCCATTAAGAAGGCCGTTTGTCATGAAGCAATTCTTAAGGAGTGTGCCCAAGGAAAATCTGATTCTCCAGAGTATCTGTTTCTATTGAAAATGATTAAAATGGGAAAGATTCAGATAAAAGCTGATGTTGATTTGATTGATGATGATTCTCAAGAATCAATCAGGTATTATTTATTTACTTACAGTAAATCAATATCTATATTTTATCCACATAATCGAATAATCCTTGATGCCTTCCAACAGGTTTTTTCTCACATGGAATCTTTAAAAACTCGTCAGCAAGTGTTTTTTGAACTTCAGAGTATAGAAAATCAGATTACAAACCACTTTGGTGAGTTTAAGACCTGTATTCTCATCTCTTATATATTGGAATATTCACACAAAAAAGTATTTTATTTTTGTTCAGATGATAAAGGAGCTCATAGCAAGATTACCAGTATGTATGGCGACTTAGTCAGATCATTAAAACCTTATTCCGTTATTGTTTATTGCTATAATAAGAATTTTTTAACTAACGAGGAAGCAATACTGGCCATGAAAAATACTGAAATGATTGGCACTATCAAATATCGAGAGAGAACCGGGAAGATAATCTATTGTACAGCAGAGGTGTTCTTGAATCATCTTTTTCATACATCACTCGGTTGTTCAGTTTTTGGGGATGCTCAATTGATTCAGAAGCCTCGAAGCAGTCAAGGGCCTTGTTAGGTCTTGGTCCTCTTGAATTAGCTTGATCATTGCGCTATGATCACCATCGCAAAACAGAAACACGAACCGGTATGGTAGTCCGGTTGACCAAAAGGTCCAGTAGCCTTTGCACAGTATTGTGCATCGTCCAGTTTTTGCTCATGTAGGGGTAATTTGCCCTGAGGAGCGAATAATGGAAGATTTTACCATTTGCAACATTCTTTTCGATGGCCAATTCTGGATAGCCATAATCACACGATTCCAACACGGCGAGTATCAGGAAGCCAGGTATACCTTTGGGACAGAACCAACAGGACCTGAAATCCTTCAATGGTCTGATACAGTTCTTCCTACACTATCATTTGTGAAGGTTGAAAAACCAACGGCACTGAAGAAAATCTTACAGCCCTCTTGTTCGCACGTCTCTTCCAAGGACCGTTACAAAAAGGCAATTGCTGCATGTTTGAACGAAAAACAGAAAACCAAACATGCACAAGAGCAGATTGAAAAAAAGAAGAAATATCTGTTGAAGAAAGAAAAACGAAAAGAAAAACGTAAACATTGAACAGGAGATTTCCCTGCAATTTCGAAACCTTTTCAACACTCCAAGCGACAAAGGGTAAATATCTATACTGAGTCGTACCTTTTCTCACCCTTCTTTGTTGATAGAGTACATAATGGATGAAAATCGTCGGAGAAATCAAAGTGAACAACGCTACAAAGAAGCACAAAACCAACATCATGATAGCCTGCATCGCCTTACTTCTTTTCGTTGTAATTCTTAGCGGCACTGCGTTGTCCTTGTACGCTAAGAACATGATGAAAAAAATTCCAGCGTTGTCTTTTGATGAGGCATTGGCATATACCTTGAAAGATAATGAGGAGGCACTCATCACAGTTGGAATCGTACAAGGAGGGCAACACTCTTTTATGGTATATGGAAACAACGGAGAGGTGCTCTCATCACAAAGCCATACGTATGAGATCGGGTCTCTTACCAAGACGTTTACCGCAGCCTTGATAGCAAAAGACGTGCAAGAAGGAAGGCTTGCCCTGGAGGATACGATAGATATGCATCTATCGTTGCCGAAGGAAACAGTCTATCCAACGATTGCTGAGCTCTTGACGCATACTTCTTCTTATAAACCCTACTATTTCGAGTGGCCTATGGTAGGAAATTTCCTTACGAGGAAAAACGATTTTTACGGCATCACCAAAGATATGGTGAAAAAGAAAATATCATCGTTACATGATTCAGATACCAGTCATGCTTTTGAATATTCAAACTTCGGATATGCTGTCTTGGGACTGATTTTAGAAGAGATCCATGATCATACGTATGCTTTTCTTGTTGATGAATTCATACAACATGAACTGCATTTGCAGAACACGCGCATAACAGATCGACAAGGAGATCTTTCAAACTATTGGGATTGGAATGTAGATGATGCCTATCTACCTGCAGGTGGCATCGTCTCGAATATCGATGATATGTTGGAGTATGCCCACATGCTCCTTGATGACGAAAGGTTCTCCATGATGTTTTCGAAGCCAATTAAAAAAATCAATGCCACATCGAATAGGTATGAAATGCTCGACATTCATATGGACTTTATCGGCATGGCTTGGATCTTTGACGAGCAGAACGACATCATATGGCACAATGGTGGTACCGGTCATTACAACAGTTATCTTGGATTTGATGGAGAAAGCAAGACAGCTGTTGTCATCCTTTCAAATCTCTCGCCAGACACTCGCCTTCCGTCTACTGTTCTCGGTGTGAAGCTGATGAAAGAACTGAGAAAATGAAGAAGAGAAATGCATTGGATGTAAATTACGACTTTTTGGATGGAAACAAGGTTTTAAAAGCCTGATCTTTGTCTCTGCATGCACGTTGACCTGCTGTATTGCAATCAACATACTGTATATAGGATAGGTTTTTCGCTAAGAGAAGCCTGTACATTACGGTAGAGGAACAGAACATGAATACCATTATGGAAACTTCTCGATTGCTCTTACGGGAAATGACACAAAGGGACTACCCTGCTCTTAGTGCGATCATGCAAGACGAGCTTACCATGAAAGCGTATGAA
>JAQVVB010000006.1 GCA_028699215.1 Sphaerochaeta sp.
TCCCCGAAGAACTTCCCATCGTCATACTCACCAATGGCGGTTCAGCTTCTTCTGCTGAAATTTTTGCAGCAGCAATGAAAGACAATGGAAGAGCAACACTCATTGGAAGCAAAACGTTCGGCAAGGGTATCGTACAGGATGTATTCTCATTTGGAGAAGGCTATGCTCAAGTCACCACTGCCCATTACTATACTCCCAACAATGAGAATATCCATAAATTGGGTATTGAACCCGATATTCTGGTGGAAGACATCAAGCTTGAAGATGAAGAAATCCCCGCGTACGAACAGTTGATGACAGACAAGGTCATTTCAGAATTTTCAAAAGATCATCCAGATCCCACTTTGGAAAACATCCTTCTGTTTGCAAAGCAGAATGAAGAGAGAGGCATCAACGAACAGATCCTTACACTCCTGATGCGCAATGAGTATCTATCCAAGATTCCTTATGATGAAAGACCGTTGGGAGACCTTGAATTTGATACGCAACTCAAGCGTGCCGTAGAATTCATCAGGACAGGCAAATGAGACAATACCTGTTACCGGACACCTTCGAGGGAGAGGACCATGTGTTGCTGACGGGCAAGGAAAGCCAATATCTGGTGAAGGTGCTCCGTCTGAAAATCGCCCAGCATTTCATGGGCCGAGACCGAGAAGGAAAAGTCTGGGACCTCTGTCTGGAATCAATAGGGAAGAACAATTGTGTGCTTGGTTGTAGAGTTCCAGATGCAGGAGAACCCTTGGTTTCCACCGATGTCCTTCCCTCTTACAGCGGACCGTATCCACATCTTTTTCTTTACCAATGTCTTTGCAAGGGTAAAAAAAATGAGCAGATCGTCCGTCAAGCTACAGAACTGGGGGTTGAAGAAATAGTCTTATTGACAAGTACCTACTGCACCAAAGAATTCTCAAAAAAGAACGATAAAAATCTGGGAGGACAGAAGGATAGACTGGAAGGCCAAATCAAGGAAGCCATTCAACAAAGCGGATCTCCCATTCCCACCCATCTACACCAAGAGATGCTTCCCTTAACTTCATTTCCTCAACATTGGAACAACCGAGGTCTGGCACTCTTTTTTCATCAAAGTGAACGTGCAGATCAAAAGAGCCTGACACAGCTGCTTTCCAATCATCCAATTGAGTCACCGGTAGCACTCCTGGTAGGTTCAGAAGGTGGGTTTTCCGAAGAAGAATGTAATTTCTTGGAAGCTGCAGGGTGTAAACCGGTTCTTTTAAACACAAATATCTTGAGAGCGGAAACTGCGGCGCTGTATGGACTTTCTGCAATACAGGTAGTACTCACAGAAAGAGAAAATTAAACCGGTTTACCTCTTATACTTAGAGTAGAAGAGGCAAACAATCGGTTCTACACTCTTTTCAAGGAACTCCCTAATACAACACTACTCCTCATTTCTGCTTCGGAGCTTCCTGTATGTTTATTCCAAAGGAGTGCTCGATGCCTTTATTCATTGTTTCCTCTGATTGGCGGTTCAAAGACCGGTTCAAACGCCATTTTTCTTATGATTTCATCCATGAATTCTGCATGGTACAAAAGCTCTTTGACAGACTATCCCAATCAGAAGAATGGGAAGATGTTCAGATTATCGCAGATGAAAAACTCGGAACGAGCAATCAAAAGGACCTGGTGTCACAGTTGGAAAGACTCAAGATACAAGTCCCTCTTATTTTGATAATGGACAAAGGAAGCTCAGAACCTGTACTTCCCGAGGTCTCTTTTCCCATTGAAATCCTTCACAAGGAACATATCAATTATGAAGAGCTGTTCAAAAAACTGAATCAAAACACCGATAGCATCAAAGAAAAAGAAGCTCCGTATTGCATGAATACGCTGATTGGAGAAAGCAAATGCATGGAAGAAGTACGGGAAACCTTGAAACGATATGCCAGTCAAGACTGTTCAATCCATCTTTTTGGGGAAACCGGAACTGGAAAAGAACTTGGAGCCTATATCATTCACAACTTAAGTTGTCCTCACCGAAAAATAGTTCCGGTAAACTGCTCTCTGTTGGATAGCCAGGTAGGGAACTCGACCTTCTTTGGACATGCAAAAGGGGCTTTCACCGATGGAAAACAAGAAGTTTTAGGACTTGTCCATGAAGCAGATCAATCAACCTTGTTTCTTGATGAAGTGGAAAATCTCTCTCTTGAGTCCCAAGCCAATATGCTCAGACTGCTCGAGACCCGCCAATACAGGCAGTATGGAGATACAGAACTCAAGACTTCAAAATTTCGTTTGGTGACAGCATCAAATAAAGATTTACTCAAATTGATGGAAAACAAGACCATGAGAAATGATTTTTATTATCGAATCACTGACACAACGATCAGATTTCCACCTTTGAGAGAACACAAAGAAGACATTCCTTTATTATGTGAATATTTCCTCTCAACCTATGCTTCTGATAAACGATGGGATAAGCAAGATTTGAAAATACTGGAACTCTATGCATGGCCGGGAAACGTAAGACAGTTGTTCTCAACCTTAAAACGATGTTGCATAAAAAGTGGGACCAAAGATTTGGTACACATTTATCCAGAAGCCATTGCCTGATAAAGCCTTTTAGAGAAGAAAGAGAGAGGATTAAAACCCTCTCTCTTATGAATGCTTTTACTCAATGACAGGAGCCACTGCACCCAGAGCAACCTCCAGAACAGGAAAAGAACTCTTTCCCGGCTTTGATTCTCCTCATCCGCTGAACCTTCTTCACAAGAAGCGTGGCGAAAAAAACCACTATAGCAAGGACGATAATATAGTTGATCATGCTATCTCCTTAGGCAAACAGATTGCCCAATATATTGATCAGGACAGCAACAATGTAGGCTGTCAACATTTGAATACCAACAGCTGAAGACGTTCGCTTCCAACTTTTCAGCTCTCTTTTCATAGCACCGACTGCAGCAAAACAAGGCATGCACAACAAATTGAAAGCCATATAGGCAAGGGCTGCCTGTTTGGTGAGAATATCTTGCTTAAGGGTAGGAAGAGCCTGAACGTCCAGTCCTTCGGGCAAAATCACTTCAGTGTAGATATCGCCTGCGACGTTGCTGTCATACACACCATCCTCAAATCCATACTCCAACAATTCGTCCTCTCCAAATGAGGAGAAGAAAGAAAGCAAATACTCTTCACTCACATCTTCTGCATAGAGTTGGGCAAGGGTGACGACTACGATTTCCTTGGCAATCCATCCAGTTGCGATACCAACAGTAGGTCGCCAGGTTCCAAATCCAGCAGGGGCAAAGACAGGAGCTACCGTTTTTCCAACGGAAGCAAGGAAAGACGATTCAATGGGAGACAAGGTAGTACCATACTGTTCTTGGTTTCTGCCATTGAACGAATTCACATTGAAATTGGAGAGCAGCCAAATGAGGATGGTTGCAGCTAAAATCACTGTTCCGGCTTTCTGGATGAACCCCTTCACTTTTTCATATCCATGAATCCATACACTTGTGAGTGTAGGAAGACGATACTGAGGAAGCTCCATGAGAAAGTTGGAAGTTTCTCCCTTATATACCACTTTATTCAAAATCAATGATACTACAACGGAAACAGAGAGGCTCAACAAGTAGATGAAAAAGAGAACCAATGTTTTGTTACCATCTGAAAAGAAAGCTGCGACAAACATGATGAAAATCGGCAATTTTGCTCCACAGGGCATGAAACCACAAAGCAAGGTGGTAATTCTTCTATCCTTTTCACTATCGAGGGTACGGGTAGCCATGATTGCAGGAACAGAACAACCAAATCCCATCAAAAGAGGAATGAAGGAACGTCCAGAAAGACCAAACCGTCTAAACAATCGATCCATGACGAATGCTACGCGGGCCATATAACCGCTGTCTTCCAAAAAGCTCATCAATACATACAAAACAAGAATAAGAGGAAGGAACCCAAGGACAGCACCAAGGCCCTCCATGATTCCAGAAATCACCAGACTGTAAGCCCAGTCAGCGGCTCCAGCAGTCTGCAAGAAAGAAGAAATCAAATCAGTAAGACTTCCCCAAAGGAACTCCACCAAAGAAGCCAAGGCTACCCCAGGACTGGAAAGACCTTTGATGAACAAGAAATTTTCACTGAACGTTGCAGCAAACAAGAAATACATGATCACAGCAAAGGCAGGAAGAGCTATGAACTTATTGGTCAAGACCTTATCGATCCTATCGCTGAGAGATTCCTTTTCAATGACACCTCTCTCGTTTTTATGCACTGCTGAACCAATGATGTCGGTAATGAGCGAGTAGCGTTTGTCAGCAAGCGTGTCTTCATCAACCTTGCCAGCCAAGGCATAAACGGAAAGTTTCTTAGGTACTTTTTTTGTTTCGATGGTACGTTTCACCGCATCCATCAACCGGTCGAGACCTTTTCCTGTTCTGGCTTCCAGAGGAACGACTTCAACACCAAACTCAACTTCAAGACGTTTGAAATCGATGACATCTCCATGGGAAGTGACTTCATCCATCATATTGATTGCAAGTACAGTAGGCACCCCTGTCTCCATGATCTGCAGCGCAAGATACAGATTCCTCTCAATGGTCGTACCATCAAGAACATCAATCACACAGTCAGGTTTTTCCTTGACGATAAAATCACGGGCAATGATTTCTTCCGCACTGTAAGGAGAAAGGGAGTAGGTCCCGGGCAAATCCAGGATACTCATTTCCTTGTCTTTTTTATAGACTCCTTCTTTCTTATCGACGGTCACTCCAGGCCAGTTGCCAACATGTTGGCGCGAACCGGTAAGAGCATTGAATACTGTGGTTTTCCCAGAATTGGGATTTCCAGCCAAAGCTATGGTATAGTGCATGAGATTCTCCTGTATTGTTAGATTAGACTAACTGTTAGTGCAAAAAAAATTACTTCTCGATCTCAATGAAGGCTGCTTCGCTTTTACGAAGACTCAACTGATACCCTCGAACCGTAATTTCCACAGGATCTCCAAGAGGTGCAACCTTAATGAGCTGTACCTGCACATGGGGAGTCACACCCATATCCAAAATTCTCTGTCGCATCGCTCCACTCGTACCAATGGCAACAACCTTGGCTGTTTCGCCAGGTTTCAAATCTCCCAGTGTCATATCTATTCTCCTCGTTAAAACACGGTATTATGCTACGTTGATTCTTTGGGCGAGACCTCGATTCAAGGCCAGACGAACACCTTTTAGAGAAAGGATGAGCCCATGGGGGTTCTTGCCGACAATTTCTATCTGCTGACCGGATACAAACCCCAGATCAAGCAGATGCTGTTTCATGGTATCTTCACCATGCAAAGAGATAATGGTTTTTTTCTCTCCGATTTGAACCATGGATAATGGCATGCAAACCCTCCACTGTTAGGCGATGCTAACTATTAGTTATTTATACAGGAGTCTCCTTTTCCTGTCAACAGCTTTTATATTTTTTAGGTATTCAAATTATCCTGAAGTCTCTCTTCACTCCCAATACACGCTGATCTTCCTGTGCATTCAGCAAATCAGACCTTTCACCAATTGGTACAACAATTTACCAAGAAGCTTGAGACGTATTCTTAAAAAGCACCTTTTTTAATAAGACAATCCTAACTCATGTATGAACGAGAGTTATATCTCTTTCAAATGAAAGAACTGCTTGTGGACAACTTGTTGACAACTTTATGGAAAGAGACTTCTCACTTCCATAATAATGACTAATAAAACGGCATAAATCCTATATAGAAACTAAACTGAATCTAAGTAAAATAAAGATAAGCAATTCCTTATAAAGAAGTTACTTGTCAGTTTCAAATAGAAAGTCAAAATAAAGAGGGTGAAGAGAGACAACTTCTTACATCGTACATACCTTATCCCATAGTCAATATCTACCTGTGGATAACCTGTGGATAACTTTAGGATAAACCTGTGTACAACCTATAGAACTCTATGAAAAATATGGAGTTAGGAGAACCGTTCGATGTCGAGTCCGAGGGCTAGCAGCTTCTGCGAAAGGCCCTCGTATCCCCTCTCAATTTGATAGATGTTTTCAATGGTAGTTGTTCCCTCAGCACAAACACCTGCTATCACCAAAGCCATTCCAGCACGTACATCTGGACTGGTGACCACCGAACCATGCAACAGAGAAGGACCGTTGACAACAGCTCGGTGAGGATCACATAAGATTATGTCGGCTCCCATACGGATCAACCAATCGACGAAATACATCCGGGATTCGAACATCTTTTCATGAATGAGAATCGAACCTTCCATCTGCGTAGCACAGACAGTAAGGATGCTCAATAAGTCAGCAGGAAAGCCCGGCCAAGGGGCGTCGTCAATTTTCCCTGTATGCCCCCCCACTTCCTTTGCAAGCATGCGTTTTTGTTTTCGAGGAACAAGAATTGACGTAGGCCCATCTTCTGTGAAATCTATACCGATGCGTGAAAACCCCAATCGAATCATTCTGAGATGTTCCATCTGGACACCTTTTACAAGCAACTGTCCACCACTGGCTGCAGCAAGACCGATAAACGACCCCGCCTCCATATAGTCACACCCTAAGGTGAATTCACACCCATGCAGCTTCTTGCACCCCTTGATGTATACCAAATTGGAGCCGATACCCTCAATAGGACATCCCATGAGAAATAACATCCTGCACAAATCCTGTACATGAGGTTCACTGGCGGCATTACGTACAACACTCTCTCCCTGCGCCAACGAAGCTGCCATGATCACATTCTCAGTCGCAGTAACGGAGGCTTCATCTAAAAAGACATCCCCACCTCTCAATTGAAGATGATTGGCTTGTATATGTAATGTTCCATCGGTTTCAATTCGACAAGAGGCATCAAGGGCTGAAAGACCAAGAAAATGGGTGTCGAGTCGACGAAGTCCAATGACATCGCCTCCCGGCGGCGCAAGACTCACCTCTTGATTGACTGCCAAAAGAGGGCCCAACAACAAGATGGAACCACGAACAGCCTCGATCAGGTCCCTACCAAGAAGTCCTGACCGCGTACCGCTGGTTATCTCCAGCGTATGTGCATCAGGGGCAAGAACCACAGATCCCAGATTTTTCAACAGTTGGCACATGACCCTGACATCCTCGATATCAGGAACGTTATGCAACGTTATCGTCTCATTTGTAAGCAAAGTCGCGGCAAGACAAGGCAACGCAGCGTTTTTGTTTCCACTGATGCAAACCTCCCCACTGGCAGGTCGTCCTCCCTTGATCCTATAGGAACCCATCTTTGCCTCCAAAAACATCGTACCTTTACCTTGTCGATTTAGCAAGTCGATGTTGAAGAGAGATACCTATCGATGATAGAATATCGGTACATGAAAGAGAAAGCAAAAAGAGTCTATGGGATTGGGAATCCGCTCATCGACATCATAGTAAGTGTCGATGAACAAGACATTCTCAACTTAGGCATCCATAAAGGCACCATGGCTCTGATAAACAGGGACCGAATGACGGAACTTCTTTCCTTGAGTAAAACCAAGGAAACCACCTATTCCTGCGGAGGGTCCTGTCCCAACACCATCATCGCGCTTGCATCCTTGGGAATCGAAACCACCCTTGCAGGAAAAATTGGAAAGGATGAGAGTGGAGAAATCTATACAACCAAATTACATGAACTCAAGGTTAAAGATGAGCTTGCTGTTACCGATGAAGAAGCCACCGGATCCACTGTCATTCTCATCACCCCTGACAGTGAACGAAGCATGAACACCTTCTTAGGGGCCAATCGCCTGTATGAAGCATCTGATGTGCATGAAGAAAGTGTTTCCAAAGCTGATTTCTTTCATTTCACCGGATATATGTGGGACACCCTCAGCCAACAACAGGCCATAACAAAGGCCTTGAACATTGCCAAAGCAAATTCCACCGTTGTTTCGTTTGATATAGCCGATCCCTTTGCCGTTGGTCGTTACCGTGAAACGTTCCTTACCATCATAAAAGATCACTGTGACATCGTCTTTGCCAACCGTGAAGAAGCCCGCATTCTTTTCGACAACTACGACCCTTACGAATGCTGTCGTTCCATGGGAAAACTTTGTGAAACTGCAATCGTGAAGAACGGCAAAAAAGGCTCATACATCTCACACAAGGGAAGAATCTACACCATCCCGGTAAAAGGACCCGTAGTCCCTGTAGACACCACAGGAGCAGGCGATGTATATGCAGCGGGCTTTCTCTATGGAATGTGCAAGGATTTCTCCATTGAAGAATCGGGAATCATTGCATCCATTCTAGCAGGAGCAATCATCACCCAACGCGGAGCGCAATTCAATAAAGAACAGATAGAAGAACTTCGTTCGAATCTGGAATCAGGGATGTGGCGCAGTCTTTGACAAGGGCTTTGCCAAAATAACAACCGCCAAGATTCCTATACCTGCTGTGACTATCCAGAAGAGGGTGATGTTCCCGAAAAAAAGTATGAGCATTGCCAAAAGATTAGCTAGCAATCCTCCACTTTGTAGGGAAAAAGAGTTGAGGCTCAATACGGAAGAACGAACCGAAGAGTCGACACTGAGGTTCACCATATACCCTCCCACTACAGAAACCACCCCCAAGACTACATAGATCAAGCAATAAACCACAATAAAAGGTGAAGGCTTTTTTGTCAGTGCCAGTATTCCTTCCAGGACAAAGGCACATACGAAGCAACATAGAAACAACTGTCCATTGCGTACTTTTCCTAAAAAGAATTTTCCAAGCAGAGAACCTAGAATACTGAATGCAAAGACAGAACCACCGACAAGACCCAAAATCCATAGCTTTGAATCAGATTGCAACAATTCCTTCAAATAGGGTTGCCAATAACTCTCAAGAGATGCTAATTGAATACCTTGTATTAAAATAAACAACACATATATTTGTAAAAAACGATTTCCCTTCACTGAATCCTTGAGAAGTTTTGCCTGTCCTTTGAACCGGAGGGAAGGCCCTGTTTTCTTTTGCGTATCATCTTTAATACCTATGCTGGTCAAGCAAAAAGCAAAAACAAGGAGAACACCCCGTACGTAGATTACATAGTCGGTGAGATGAGGGCCATTTTCTGCAAGGGTGAGAAGAAAACCTCCAATGAAGGATCCCAAAGCGAGAGAAAGACTGGAAACGATTTCCATGCCTACTAAAGCATCCTCGAGTTTTCTCTCATTTTTCAGATGGGACTCAATGAAAAGGGCATCAAGACTGCCACTGGTGAAAGCCCTTCCTACCCCGGTAAGGATAAACCCCAGACAGAGGAACAACAAATGAGAAGAAAGCAAAAGAAGTACCCCGACTAATGAAAAAAACAATCCTCCCTGGTAGCTCAGTTTTCTGCCTTTTGCATCACAAAAAATACCGCTGGGAACTTCAAGGGTTATGACAGAAACCGAATAGCAGAGAAGTGCAAGGCTAAGATAGAACAGGGGGTATCCTTTACTTATGATGATCAAACTCATCGCAGGAATTGAAATTCCCAAGGAGAGGTAACTTAAAGATAGTATACTGAGAAAAGGAGTCATGCTATAGGTTTTAGGCATGATAGCCGATCCACGAGTAAACAAAAGCAGAAGTTCCTTCCCGTTTTTGTTCATGTTCACATATATATGAACGGATGAGCAGATAGAGTTCATCTGCTTCTTGTGGTGACAAATGAAGGACCCCGGTGTTCATGTCAGCTGAAAAATGACCTTCATCATCGCGAAAGCTTCGCTTTTCGGAAAAAAGCCCATCCTGGACTTGCTTTAATAAGTTCTGGGCAAGAACTTCACGCTCTCCACCTTCCACGGAACCAAGGCTTATGGTAGCTTGCGTCCTTGCATAATAGGTGGCATGTATTCCATGGATTAGTTCTTGATGATCGATCTCAACCGCACCAAGCTCCACCAGCTTGAGTAGATGATGTTTGGCACTGGAACTTGTCATATCAAGAGCAGTGCTCACCATCTTGGGTGTCATTGCTCCTTGTACGGACAGCAAATGCAGAATCTGCTGCCGGGTAGGGTGCATGAAGATCTTCAGTTGCTTGTTTTCAGATAGGGTTATCACTTTCATAACAATATATATAACATAACAATTATTGTTATGTAAAGAGAAAAAAGTATCATTCCTCTGCACACTTTTTTACACCAAATTCCCTCACTGTCTAAACATACCTTTTTTTGCCTTGTATCTTCCAAGAATAGTTGGTATTATCTGTACCAATGACATCGATTTGGTAGCCTCCCGGCTTGCAGATGTCAATAAAGAAACTTGCTAAAAGGGGAGCGCGGCGACTTGCCGCTTTCGTTTCCCCCTTCCGCAGTTCCTAAAGGAAGGGTTATATGTTGGAAAACGGTACACACATCTTCACCTCAGAATCAGTAAGCGAAGGGCACCCAGATAAGGTCTGTGACCAGATCTCAGACGCAGTGCTCGATGCTTGTCTCAGACAAGACCAATTCAGCAGAGTTGCCTGTGAAGTCTTTGCAACAACCGATATGGTCATTGTCGGAGGTGAAATCACCACCAATGCAGAAATCGATATCGAGGATATCGTACGAACCACGGTCAAGGAAATCGGCTATACCGAACCTGGTTGCGGTTTTGACTATCAGACTTTGAAAGTCCTCAATCTGACCAAGACACAATCTGCAGACATCTCTTTGGGCGTCACGGCCTCAAGCAGCCTGTACGGAGAACAAGGAGCAGGAGACCAGGGCATGATGTTCGGTTTTGCCTGTGACGAAACACCTTCTCTCATGCCTGCTCCCATCGTATGGGCCCATGAACTGTTGCAAAAAGCCAGTGAATTACGCAAGAGCGGTAAGGCTCCTTTCTTACGTCCAGATGCAAAAAGTCAGGTTTCAGTAGCCTACAAGGATGGGATTCCCGTTCGAATCGACGCGGTGGTCATCAGTCATCAACACTCCGAGAGTGCTTCCAGAGAACAGATTTCCACGTTCCTTACCGAACAGGTCATCAGACCTGTATTGGATAAAACCGGAATGTTGGATGAGAACACCAAGTTCTACATCAACCCTACAGGACGGTTTGTCATCGGTGGTCCCTCTGGAGATACCGGTCTTACAGGAAGAAAAATCATCGTCGACACCTACGGCGGCATGGGACGTCACGGTGGTGGGGCTTTCAGTGGTAAGGACCCCTCTAAAGTTGACCGTTCAGCTGCCTATATGGCCCGTTTCGTGGCAAAGAACTTAGTGGCCAATCACTTCTGTAAACGTTGTGAGGTCCAATTCTCCTATGCCATCGGAGTACCTTATCCTATTTCCATCTTCGTCGATACCTTTGGAACAGGTACCATGGAAGATGCTAAACTGGAAGATTTGGTTCGTGAGAAATTTGACCTCTCTCCTTCAGGTATCGTCAGGACTTTTTCTTTGCTCAGACCCATCTACCAACAGAACGTCAACTATGGCCATTTCGGCAAAGCCGGCGCTCCCTGGGAAGAAATTGTAGATCTCAAAGCGTAATGTACTGCAAGAAGGGCTGTTGCAGGTATCTATAGCAAATAGATACATCAACAGCCTGTTTCTTGCCAAATACTGTTTTTCACAGTACCGACTAGAGCCTTGATTACTAAAAATCTTCCTTTCAATTGCTTAATAAGGATGTTTTTATCATGCAGTAACGCATGATTGTCCTTTCATGCTCACTTCCCATTCTATAAAAATCGCTCTACACTCCCCACCAGGAGGCACAACATGCGTATCTCGGGTTTGCAAAAAATGACCCTGCTCGACTATCCAGGAAAAGTTGCCTGTACGGTATTCTTCGGTGGTTGTAACTTTCGTTGTCCTTACTGTCACAACGCCGATCTTGTCTTTGACTCTGGTTTGGAACCCTTTATTGCAGAAGAGGAGTTTTTTACCTTCTTATCGAAGCGTAAGGGCTTTCTGGATGGAGTCTGCATAACAGGTGGGGAACCAATGCTACAGAAGGATCTTGAAGCCTTCATGGGAAGAATCAAGGAACAGGGTTTTTTGGTCAAGCTTGATACGAATGGAAGTTTTCCTGACCGTCTTGAAAAAATCTTGGATGCTAAGTTGGTAGATTATGTTGCCATGGATATCAAGAACAGCAAAAGAAAATACGGTATGACGATAGGAATCCCCAAGTATGACACAACACCCATTGAAAAGAGTGTGGAAATTCTGAAAAAGAGTACGATTCCTTATGAATTCCGTACAACGCTGGTCCGTGAATATCACGATCTTGAAGATATTATACACATGGGAACATGGTTGGCCGGATGTCGTTCTTATCATCTGCAAACCTTTGTCGACTCAGGAAATCTTATTGGAAAACAGGAGTTGCATCCCTTTGGCAAAGAAGAAATGGAACAGTTTGCAAACCTATTGAAGACCTATACCAAAGCTATATATACAAGAGGAATATAACATCTCTTTTACACAAATAGCACTGTATATTGTGGAGATTACTTGCGTAGACACTATATATGTTGTATCGTAAACAACACAACAGTACTAGGCAAGGAGCATATACATGTATCAAGTCATCAAAAGAGATGGTTCGATTGTTCCCTTTGATATTTCAAAAATTGCAGTTGCAATAACTAAGGCTTTTGAAGCTCAAGAAAAACAGTTCACTCCAAACATCATAGATTTTCTATCTCTTAAGGTAACCAGCGACTACGAATCAAAAATCAGCGACGACCAAGTCGGTGTTGAAGATATTCAAGACAGTGTGGAATCGGTACTTGTGCAAGCAGGGTATACTGATGTTGCAAAAAGCTACATCCTGTATCGCAAGCAACGGGAAAAAGTCAGAAACATGAATTCAACCTATCTTGATTACAAAGATACGGTGGATAAATATCTGAAACTCAATGATTGGCGTGTAAAGGAAAACTCAACAGTAACCTATAGTGTCGGAGGTCTCATTCTCTCCAACAGTGGGGCGATCACAGCCAATTATTGGCTGAGTGAAGTATACGACCAGGAAATTGCCGATGCCCATCGAAATGCAGACATCCATCTTCATGACTTGTCCATGCTCACAGGATATTGTGCCGGCTGGTCACTCAAACAACTCATAGGAGAAGGTCTTGGTGGCGTATTTGGTAAAATAACCAGTGCTCCTGCTAAACATCTTTCCTCTTTGTGCAACCAAATGGTCAATTTCCTCGGTATACTGCAGAACGAATGGGCTGGGGCTCAAGCCTTTTCTTCTTTTGATACCTATTTGGCACCTTTTGTAAAAGTTGATGCCCTTTCATACCAAGAGACCAGACAGTGCATTGAGTCTTTCGTATTTGGTGTCAACACTCCATCTCGTTGGGGAACCCAAGCTCCTTTTTCAAACATCACCCTCGACTGGACGGTTCCTCCAGATCTTGCTGAACTTCCAGCAATCGTTGGCGGTAAGGAAATGCCGTTCAAGTACAAAGATTGTAAAAAAGAGATGGACATGATCAACAAGGCCTTCATCGAAACAATGATCAGTGGAGATAGTGAAGGCAGGGGTTTTCAGTATCCGATTCCCACCTACTCCATCACCAAGAACTTTGATTGGAGTGAGACGGAGAACAATCAGTTGCTTTTCGAAATGACCGCTAAATATGGTACTCCATACTTCTCCAACTACATCAACAGCGATATGGAACCAAGCGATGTCCGCTCGATGTGTTGTCGTCTTCGTCTTGATCTTCGTGAACTGAGAAAGAAATCAGGAGGATTTTTTGGAAGTGGCGAGTCTACAGGATCCATTGGGGTTGTGACCATCAACCTCCCCAGAATTGCTTATCAGGCAAAAGATGAAAAGGATTTTTACAAACGCCTCGATAGGCTGATGGACATCAGTGCCCGGTCTTTGAAAGCAAAAAGGACCGTCATCAATACATTGATGGAAGCTGGACTATATCCATATACGAAACGTTATCTTGGAACGTTCAAAAACCACTTCTCCACAATAGGCCTTATAGGTATGAATGAAGCGTGTCTCAATGCCAATTTCGTAGGTAAAAACATTGGCAGCAAGGAAGGATTGGAATTTGCCCAAGCTGTTCTCAAGCACATGAGGGACCGCCTGACAACCTATCAGGAAAAATATGGGGATCTCTACAACCTAGAGGCAACTCCTGCAGAATCTACCACCTATCGATTGGCCAAGCATGACAAGCAGGATTTCCCTCTCATCAAAACAGCTGCCCCTGAGGGGAAAGCTCCGTACTACACCAATAGCTCACACCTACCGGTGGACTATACCTCAGATGTTTTTGAAGCGCTTTCCATACAAGATGAACTTCAGACGCTTTACACATCAGGGACAGTCTTCCATGCATTCTTGGGTGAACGTCTTCCTTCTTGGCAAAGTGCAGCAGCCTTGATCAAGAAGATTGCTGAGAACTTCAAGTTGCCCTACTATACGCTCAGTCCCACATACTCGGTATGCAGTGACCACGGGTATCTTCCTGGAGAGCAACAAACCTGTCCTTATTGCAATAAGGATACAGAAGTCTATAGCCGAATTACAGGCTATTATCGTCCTGTAAAAAACTGGAACGATGGGAAGGCTGAAGAATTCAAGGAAAGACTTCTTTATGATGTCTTCAAACAAAAAAAGCAAATCCAGACCCTGTTGTTCACCACCAAGACCTGTCCCAACTGTAAGATTGCAAAACGCTTCTTGGATGAGGCGGGGATAGACTACGTATTAGTGGATGCCGAAGAGAGACCGGAACTCATTGATACCTATCAAATTCTCCAGGCACCAACAATGATTGTTGTAAACGATGGAGATGTTCACAAGTATGCAAATGCTTGGGAAATAAAGAGCTATTGTGAAAAAATAGTGTAAGTTGCATTGAGATCAAGAAGGCGGCGCATTTGCGCCGCCTCTCTTATTCCTAAGGAAAAACATGAATGTTTTACCGCTGAGTTGAAATCCTGATCTGTTTGTATAATCCCTCTCCCTCGCTCTTGGTGTCAACACCACCAAAATCGTTGAGGGCGGTGTGGACAAGTCTGCGTTCATACGGATTCATTGGTTCCAACAAACGACTTCTTCCACTCTTCTTTACCTGTTCGGCTGTCTTGAAAGCCATACGGATAAGTTGTTCCTCGTGTCTCATTCGGTAGTTTTCACTATCGACGATGATTTTCAAATCAGGATCGATCTGCCCAGCGAAAACATTGGCCAACAACTGGATTGCATCAAGATTCTTGCCTTTACGGCCAATGATAATACTGGAATTATCACTCTCAATGTTCACACCCAATTTTCGTTCCTTTCGAAAACCGATGGTCACTTTTCCTTCATAACCCATTTTTTCAAGCATGGTTGCAACAAAGACCAACACTTTCTGTTCCAATTCGCTGTTGACAGGATAGGCAATATCTTCACCATCATCTGAACGTTCATAGGTCTGATTCTGGAAATCATTGTCATTGTCTTCGTCAAAGTGAATTCTTATCTTTACATTGCTTTTCTTAAAAAGTCCCTTGCGGACTGGTTCGACGATTTCTACATCGAAATCTTCACGTTCAATGTGCAGTTCTTCAATTGCTTTGGCAATCGCCTCCTGCTCGGTACGTCCTTCGAATTCTTTCATCATATATTTACTCCGTATCGGGAGGAATAACCCTCCCGAAGTTAAAATTTCTGTTTGGAGACTTACTTTCGTTTCCCCTTTGGCCCTGGAAAATTCCGTACATTACTTTGTACAGTCTCAGCCTCAGCTTGAATCTTCTTCTTACGGTTTGTGTACATCTGCTGGAAAATAGAGATGGCGTTCATTACAGACCAGTAGAGGATCAACCCAGAAGGAGCACTGTAAAGAACAAAGAAGAACATCAAAGGCATACCGTAGGTCATCATCTTCATCATTCCCTGCTGGCTTCCTGCAGTCGATGCATTCTGAGTAATTTTCATCGAGAATATCATACTGACCGTATAGATGATGGGAAGCAAGTGCAACTCATTGCCAAGGAACGGAAGCGTGAACGGGAAGGTGAACACGGTATCAGGCATGGACAGATCGGGAATCCATCCAGGAATGAACATGGCGCCTCTCAGCTCAAAGTGCTTGTTGAGCAAACCATAGAAAGCAATCAATATGGGGAACTGAATCAACATAGGGAGACAACCACCCATTGGATTGATTTTTTCCTTTTTGTACAAGGCTGCAATCTCTTCATTCTGTCTGGCAGGATTGTCAGCAAACTGAGCTTTGATTTCAGCCATTTTTGGAGAGAGAGCAGACATTTTGGCTGTGGATTCCATACCTTTCTTGGAAATTGGGTACAGTACCAATTTAAGCAAGAAAGTAAGAATGATGATGCCGACACCATAGTTTGGAATTATCTTATAGAGCCAGTTGAGGATACTCTTAAGGATTGTTTCAAGCCAACCGAGCCAAGAACTGCTGTCCAAAGCTTTTTCAAGCTGGAGGTTTGATACTCCGAAGCTGTTCCATGACGCATCGTTATAGATGGTCATATCTCCCTTAAGCTGAGGTCCTGCATAGAAACGGAAGGTATCAGTCTGGTTGGAACTCTTGATGGAAGGTCTGGAGAGATAGATGCTTGACTCAAGGGCAATCTCTTCGCTGGAATCCTCTGTCAGGCTAACAGTATAGTTGGTTGCATCAGGAATGGCGATTACAGAGAAGTACTTGCTTGCAAGAGCAACCCATGAAAGAGGCTTGGTGGTTATATAACTGCCATTGCTCATCTTTACTTGGGTCTTTTTTGAAGATCCATCTTCTTTGATGTAGAACCTACGATAGTTGTAGTTGTTGTTGGGAGCGGTCGTGAAAGAAGGACCAATCTGCGGTTCATACGCAATGGTGTAGGCAAAATTCTCGAAAGAAAGAGGAATTGCCTTGTTCACACTGTTCTTCATGTTCACTTCAATCTGGAACAGATAATCCTCATCACCGAAGGTATAGGTCTTGTTGATGGTGAAAGGTTCACCGCTTTGCTTTCCTTCCTTATCCAACATTTCAAAATCTTGGCTGAAGGTTACCTTGTTGCCATTGATTGAATATCTGAAGTTGGCATTGATGGGATTGGTCTTGTCGCTTCCGGGATACATGAGGAACGCGTCATTTCCATTTGCACCTTTGAAGAGAAGCTCCACAGGTTCACCGTCTTCAAGATGTTTGTTGAGTCTGAAGGAAGAAACCGAAGCTCCGACTGGATTGAATTCAATGGTAAAGTACTTGGTACTGAAGGTGAACTTCGCAGAAGAACCTTTTTCGCCCACAGCAACCAAAGACCCTGGAAGATTGCTATCCCAGGCTAGATTTGCAGACACGAATGCATTTTGCGCAGGAGCAAGAGTTGCAGAATCGGAAGATGAAGCAACAGGCTGAACTGTCTGTTGTGTCTGTACTGTTGGTTCTGGTGTAAAGAAGGTGGTCTGAATAGTCATTCCAACGGTAATGACTAATACGGAAAGGACAATAGCAATAATGGTATTTTTGTCCATATCTACTCCTGATGGTAATTTGGCATGAGATGAATATCACAGGAAAGATAGGTTTTCGAAGGTTTCTTCACAATTAGAGTGGGAGTCAGACTATAGGAACGTCTTTAGACTGAGGAAAAACCCCAGCTTTTTCACAAAGAGATATGAGTTGCTTCGTTTGGATTTCATTGTTGGGAACCTTTCCTGGATACACGATAAACGCAAAGTCGTAACCGGGAATCATCCTATGTTTCTCATTTCTCCAAATTTCCTTAATCTGTCGCCGAATTCTATTTCGCTGGACGGAATTACCGTAGTGACGAACAGGAATAACAACAATTCTATCCAAATCAAGTTGGTTTTGGCTTACAAGCAACTTCAAACCACGGCAAGAATACATCTTGCCGGTTTTGAATATTTGGTCAATTTCCGGCTTACGTTTGACGATTTCTTTTTTAGAAAGGCTTCTTCTCATCACATACGCTGAGCTTATGTCTGCCCTTAGCCCTTCTCCGTGCCAAAATAAGACGTCCACCTACAGTAGCCATCCGAGCACGAAACCCAAACTTTCTATTTCTCTTCACTTTACTAGGCTGGTAGGTTCTTTTTCCTTTGTAACTCATGAGACATTCTCCAATTTTTCATCGCTTTACGCGGATATTTTCATGTAATTCGGAGGATACCCCCCGAGTGGTGCAGTATAATGAGCAACTTTCTTTACGTCAAGTAACTAGACACTAAGGATCTGAAGAGATGTCACTGCTAATGAAGGATATTTTCTATTAACAGAAGCAAGTATCTTTTTTTGTTGCATCATAGCTATTTGAGCCCAGGAAGGATGGTCTGCACGTAAAACCAACATGGTTCCCTTTATATCAAGAATCTTAACGTGTGGATAGAGTCTAGGCCCAATAATATCTTGCCAATTCATTCCAACGGCAGCTTTGGGGTTGTCTGGACTGATATCAAGATGTCTGAGAACCAAATCTAACACTTTGCTTGCTTCGATGGGTTCTCCGTCTTTACATAGGCGTTGTTTCTTATCCTTCACAAGATGTGAACCTCCCGTCTTGAACAGAATACAGCAAAGCCTCTTCTCCTGCTAGAGAAGAAAAATAATGTTCGTCTGGCAAAAATGTAAAGAACGCCTGGCTATATCCATCCATCAATTCCAAAAACATTTCACGTTTTGTAAAATCCAACTCCAAAAGAACGTCATCGACAAGAATCAACGGTTGTTTACCTGTTTTTTTATGAAAGAACGCCATTTGTGCAGTTCTGAAAATCAAGGAAGCCAAACGAAGCTGTCCTGTAGAACCACTTTGGGAAAACGGTCCGTTTTCATCCTTGATGTTGAAACGATCCCTATGAATGCCACTGGTCGTCGTAAACAGATTGAGATCCCGTTGCCTGTTCTCCAAAAGATACTCCACAATTTCTTCTTCAGTTGCACATTTTCCCCAGGAAGGATTGTAATGGATGTGGATGTCCACATCAGTTTGGGAAACTTTACGATACATCTCAGGAAAAATCTGATCGAACTCATAGACTGCCTTGCTGCGTTCTTGTTGAATGGACAGTCCATACTTGGCCAATTGCAAATCGTAGACATCCAACAGATTCAATCTGTTTTCCTTGATCGCAAGGTTTCTTTGTCTGAGCACAGAACGATACCGTCGCATATCATCAAAAAAAAGAGGATCATACATACTCATTGTCTGATCAAAAAACCTTCTTCTTTCCTCAGGTTCCCCTCGTATGAACGCAATGTCATCATGACTGAATACGATGCAGGGAATGTTGTAGATCAATTCTTTTCTGTCTTTGATTTCCCTTCCATCCAACGAAACCGTACGTTTGGAGTCGCGATATTCCAGGACCAATGAATGCAAAAGTTTGTCTTGTCCTTCATAGACTCCCGTGATTTTGAAATCTTTATAGGCATGATTCGCCAGTTCTCTTAGTTGAACACTTCTAAAAGAACTTCCATAGCAGAGCGTATAGATAGCCTCTAAAAAATTGGTTTTTCCCTGACCATTGGAACCAATGAGAAATACCTGCCTTTTATCGACAGGTATTGCCCTTGATTCCAAGTTTCTGAACTGAACTGTTTTGATCTCAGTAAATCGCATCAGGCATTAGGTTGCATGGGCATGATGATATGATAATAATCACGCTCACTATCTGGTTTGACCGTCATTGCACGGGTAGGTTCAGTAAAATTGATGGAAAAGAATTCTCCTTCCATGACTTTGAGGGGATTGAGCAAATAGGTAAAATTCAAAGAAACCCTGCTGGTAGGACCTTCATATTTACAAGGGATGATCTCCTTTGCTTCACCCATTTCACTTTCATCACTGGTAAGCAGAACACCCTCTTCACTGATATCAAGAAAAATCCTCTTGGCTTTATTTTCAACCAACAGAGATACACGTTTGAGAGCATCGAGCATATCTTGAATTCTCATCGTGCTGCTGTAACTTTGACTTTCAGGAATTACCCTACGATAGTTTGGATACTGTCCTTTGATGAGGGTCGAATAAAAATTCCTGTTTCCAATTTTTGCAAAAATAAGATTGTCTGTGATGCAAAGATTGAGCAAGCCTTCTTCGTTGGAAAGTTTTTTGAGTTCGATGAAAAATTTTGCAGGAACAATGACGGAAGGGAACGTAGGTAATTCCTCTTCAAAGCGTCTTTCTACAATGGACAATCTTCTTCCATCTGTAGCGACAAGATTGATACCTACTGAGCTTCGTTCGATAAAAAGTCCACAAAGAAAATATCTGGTTTCATCTTCACTGATTGCAAAAATAGTCTGATTTGCCATGTCGTTGAACACTTTCTGAGAAACAGAAAAATATTGGTTTTCTCCGATGTTTTCCAATGAAGGAAATTCTTCAGATGTGATGGTTCTCAACTTGAAGTCGATGGATTGATTTACCGGCTTGATTGCAAGCATGCCGTTTTCAGAAGTGAATTGGATATCAGCTTCTGGCAAAGAACGAAGGATGTTGAGAAAGCGTTCACAGAAAACCGTAGTCGAACCTTCTTCCAAAGTTTGTACTGCTATCTCAGTATTGAATCCAAGTTTTTGGTCTGTTGCTCTGATGATGAGTCGATCATTGGATGTTTCAAGATAGACATTCGAAGTGACTGAAAGAGAGTTTCTTTGACTGGTAAAATCCATTGAATATATGATTTCGTTGAGGATCGATTCTTTGCTGCAAACGAATTTCATTGATTACTCCTAGTTTAATATAATAATTAGTAATAATAGTAATAATAGCACGATTTCTGTGGATAACTGAATAATTCATTATAGAACCATTGCTTAGTTTTTGTCATCCTGTGGATAACTTGCGAAGTTGTCCACATTTCATCAACAGGCAAATTTGGCTATCCACAGGTTTTTAGGGTTATCCACAAGTTGCCCATAGGTTATCCACAGGATGTGTATCCACCGTTGTCCACAGGATATCCATAAGCTATCCACAGGTTGTTATTTCTTGCCACTGATCAAATCTCTCCTCAATTTCAAGATGGTATTGGTAAAGGATTCATCACCTTTCATCAACGATTCTATACGGGCATAGGCGTGCATCACCGTTGTATGGTCACGACCTCCAAACTCTGTTCCTATCTCTGTAGTTGAGTATTCGGTGATGTCTCTGGACAAATACATAGCAATCTGTCTTGGCTGGATGAGTGACTTGTTTTTCTTTTTTCCTTTTATCTCGAAGGTGCTGACATTGAAATATTCACCTACTACTTTGATGATGGAATCAATCGAAAGTGTTTGGTTTGCATTGGCAGCAAGAGAGGGAAGAATGCCTAAAAGTTCTTTTGCCTTATCCAAGGAAAGGTCCTGATCAAGCAGCTCGCTATAAGCTATCAGCTTGGTCAAAGAAGATTCCAAATCACGGACATTGGTACAGACATTGGTGGCAATATAATTGAGGATGTCTTCGCTTATTGCGCTCCCTCTCTGTCTTGATTTGCTCTTGAGAATTGCCATTCTTGTTTCATAATTCGGTGGTTGTAAATCTACGTTCAGACCACGTTCAAAACGGGAACTCAGACGATTGGTTATGTTCTTCAGTTCGCTGATCGGCCTATCACACGTAAAGACCATCTGTTTCTTCGACTCATAGAGATTGTTGAACGTATGGAACAACTCCTCTTGGGTACTGTCCTTTCCTTGCAAAAAGTGAATATCATCGATGAGCAGGACATCCACTTTCCTGAACTTGTTCTTGAAACTTTGGGTTCGTTGGGAACCTATGGATTCTATGAACTCATTGGTGAACATCTCAGCTGTCACATACATCACTTTCAATTCAGGGGTGTTGTTGATGATGTAGTTTCCAATCGAGTTGAGAAGATGTGTCTTGCCAAGGCCTACTCCTCCATAAATGAGACAGGGGTTGTAGCTTACTCCTGGGTTTTTTGCAATTGCCAGGCTTGCATTGAAAGCAAAGGTAGAGTTGTCTCCGATAACAAAAGAAGAAAACTCATAAGATGGGTTGAGATTGCTTTCCAATTTCATTTTAAGGGTTTTTTCTTCTGAGACCTGAGGTTTTTGTATGATAATGGGTTTGGGCTCCTCCTGAGGATGTTCCTTGATTCCTTTATCCTGTTTTTTATGTTCTTCGATTTCCGTCCGGGATTTTACGATGAATTCTACGGATATCTCTTCACCGGTCAATTCGCTTAGGGTATTGACGAGTAAATCCCTGTAACGGGCTATGACTGTATCAAGAATGAACTGGCTGGCACCAGCTAAAATTACCTTCTTGTCGTCACACCCTGTATACACGATACGATTGAACCATGTCGTATATTCCTGGTCTGGCAAGGTCTCTTTGATCCGGGAGACTGTTTCTTGCCAGAATTCAAAATAGTTGCTCTTTGCGTCACTCATGGAGCCATTTTACTCTGTCGGACTCACCCTTGCAATACTAGATTGAACTGCATATGAAAGAGTATAATAAATATATATAATAAAAGTATTTAAAAAAGACTCTTATTTTTATCCATCGCTTGCAACTAGTCTCTAATTCTGGTATAATCGATAAGAATCGGCGTAAGCCTTTTTTTATTATTGCATAAGGATATAACGAATGAATGAAGGGAGCTTTGTCAAGGAATCTTTTCAGCCGCCGCTGCATCATAGCAGCATGAGCTCAGATGGTTCTCCAAATACCTATTCCGCCGGGAGCATCCAAGTCCTTAAGGGGCTGGAAGCTGTTCGAAAACGACCCGGAATGTATATTGGGTCTACTGGCATCGACGGGTTGCATCATCTTGTATATGAGGTGGTTGACAACAGTATCGATGAAGCTATGGCAGGGTATTGTACCGATATCCAGGTTTTTCTTGATCTCAATGAAGAGGGCAAGGAAGTCTGTACCGTTGAAGATAATGGACGTGGTATTCCCGTTGAGATGCACCCTACCGAAAAAAAGAGTTCTCTGGAAATAGCCCTTACCCAACTGCATGCTGGAGGAAAGTTCGATAAGAACTCCTATAAGGTTTCAGGTGGTCTTCATGGTGTCGGTGTTTCGTGCGTAAATGCGCTTTCAGATTGGATGGAAGTCGTCATTTATCGTGATGGTGGTATTTACCGACAGCTTTACTCAAAAGGTTTTCCTCAGACTGAAGTCTTGCAGATCGGGCAGACGGAAAGAACAGGCACGGTTGTTCGTTTTACTCCTGACTATACGATCATGGAAGAGAATGCGTTCAGCTATGATGTATTGGTCAGCCGATTCAGAGAGCTTTCTTTCTTGAATAAAGGGATAACCATTTCCATTACCGACAGACGAAAGGACGAAAAGAAAGAACAGACGTTTCACTCAGAAGGTGGTATCAGTCAGTTTGTCGGATATTTGAATGAGTACAAGAAAGTTCTTGTTGATCCTCCTATTGCCATCGAGGGGGAGCGAGACAACATCAAGGTTGAAATAGCCCTTCAATACAATGACAAATACGACGAGAAGGTACTTTCATATGTCAACAACATCAATACTCGCGAGGGAGGTACTCACCTTACCGGTTTTAGGACCGGTCTTTCCCGTGTGGTGAATACTCAGTTGCAGAAGAGTGCCAAGATGTTGAAGAAGTATGAGGAGAAGCTTGAGCAGAGCGATATTTCAGAAGGACTTACAGCTATTGTCTCTGTGAAGATCCCTGAACCTCAGTTTGAGGGACAGACGAAAATGAAATTGGGCAACTCCGCTGTTTCAGGCATTGTTTATTCCTTGGTATATGAGAAACTCGGAAACTATTTTGATGAGTTCCCTGCTATTGCTGAGTTGCTTTTGGATAAAATCATCAGTGCGGCCTTGGGTCGTGTTGCTGCCCGTAAAGCACGTGAGCAGATACGTAAGAAGAGTGAAGGTGGTGGACTGCCCGGAAAGCTTGCCGACTGTTCAGAAAAAGATCCTTCCAAGTGTGAAGTGTTCATTGTCGAGGGTGACTCTGCAGGTGGTTCGGCAAAACAGGGAAGAGATAGGAAGTTCCAGGCAATCCTTCCTCTTTGGGGAAAAATGCTCAATGTTGAAAAGGCTCCTGAATTCAGGGTCCTTGGCAACGATAAGCTTCAACCGGTTATTTCCAGTATCGGTGCCGGTTTGACCCGGTACAACAATACAGGTAAAGATGAAGAGTTGGATAGTGAAGGAAACAGTACGTTTGATATAAATAAAGTCAGATATCATAAGGTCATAATCATGGCTGATGCTGATGTTGACGGTTCTCATATCAGAACTTTGCTGCTTACCTTCTTCTTCAGATACATGAGACCTCTTATTGAAGCTGGATATGTGTATTTCGCTATGCCTCCTTTGTATAAGATTACCATCGGCAAAAAGGTTGAGTATGCGTATGACGAAGAAGCAAGAGTGAGAATTCTTGAAGAAAACAACATCACTGACGCTTCAAAGGCCGGAATCCAGCGGTATAAAGGTCTTGGTGAGATGAATCCTGATCAGCTGTGGGAAACAACCATGAATCCCGATACCCGCATGATCAGCCAGATTCATCTTGATGATGCCGAAGAGGCTGACCGTGTTTTTTCCATGTTGATGGGAGAAGAGGTTGAGCCCCGTAGGGCTTTCATCGATGCCAATGCAGTATATGTATCCAATTTGGATGTTTAAGAAAGGATAGTATTGTGGAAGATTCAAAAGAAAGCAGAATAATAAACGTGGAAGTATCCAAAGAGATGCGTACCTCGTATCTTAACTATGCTATGTCAGTAATTGTCAGTAGAGCTCTCCCTGACGTCAGGGATGGTATGAAGCCTGTCCATAGGCGAATCCTTTACGATATGCATGAGATGGGGCTGAGATTCAATACAAGCTATAAAAAGAGTGCTCGTGTTGTCGGAGATGTATTGGGAAAGTATCACCCGCACGGAGATGCTTCGGTATATGATGCCTTGGTTCGTCTCGCCCAGGATTTCTCTCTTCGCTATCCAGTGGTCAGTCCCCAAGGTAACTTCGGTTCCATTGACGGAGACCCACCTGCTGCAATGCGTTATACAGAGGTCAAGATGAGTCGCATAGGAGAGGAAATGCTTCTGGACATCCAGAAGGATACCGTCGACTTTGGGCCCAACTATGATGATTCGTTGCAGGAACCTTCTGTATTGCCTGCGTCGTTTCCTTTCCTTTTAGCAAATGGAAGCAGTGGTATCGCCGTAGGTATGGCAACCAATATGGCTCCCCATAACCTTCAGGAAATTTGTGATGCCATGTGCGCTGTCATTGAAAATCCGGATGTCACCATTGATGAGTTGATGAATTACATCAAGGGACCGGATTTCCCTTCTGGTGCGGTGATTTGCGGAATGAAGGGTATCAAGGATGCTTTTACCACTGGTAGAGGCAAAATTGTCATGCGTGCTTGCTATGAGATTGAAACTTCCGACAAAGGCCACGACCATTTGATTTTCAATGAGATTCCTTATCAGGTGAACAAAGCCGATTTGGTCAAGAAAATCGATGACCTCCGCAAGGATGGTGCTATCCCATCCATCGCAGTGGTCCGAGATGAGTCTGACCGAAAAGGTATCCGTATCGTTGTTGAGCTGAAGATGGGATCTGAACCTATGGTAACCTTGAACCAGTTGTTTGCTCGCACTGCCTTGCAGTCCAACTTTAACGTAAACAATCTGGCTCTGGTCAATGGTAGACCGCTTCTGCTTAACCTCAAGGATATGTTGGTCTATTATATCCAGCATCGTGAGGAAGTGGTTGCACGAAGAACCCGTTATGATCTGAAGAAAGCACAGGAGAGGGCTCATATCCTTCGTGGACTGAAAATTGGTCTGGATAATATTGATGAAGTTATTCGTATCATCAAGGAATCCGAAGATAATTCAGTTGCCATAAAGCATTTGATGTCTCGTTTCGGCCTTGATCAGATTCAATCCCAAGCTATCATCGATATGAAGTTGGGAAGACTCAGTCATCTTGAATCATTCAAGATTCTTGAGGAACTGGCTGAACTCGAACAAAAGATTGCCTATTATCAGGATCTCCTCTCTGATGTCAAAAAGCTTCTGAAAGTTGTTGAGACAGAAATCAGAGCACTTCCTGGTACCCTTGTTCCCAAAGATCGCCGTTTGACGAAGATTTTGCGCGAGGAAATCGGGCAAAGCACCCTTGAGGATTTCATCAAGGATGAAGAAGTCGTTGTTTTGATCAGCAATAAGGGTTTTGCCAAGAGAATTCCAATTGGAGAGTATGAAGCCCATGGTCGTGCAGGCAAGGGAACCAGGACTGCGAAGTTGCAGGATGGTGATTTTGTCGATCATATGTTCGTAGCGTCCACACATGAATATGTCATGTTTGTTACGAATGCAGGCAAGGCTTATTATACCAAGGTATTTGAAATCCCTGAGGGCTCGAAAACGGCCAAGGGAACCAGTATCAAGAATATCTTGCAGTTGGAAACAACGGAAAAGATTACTTCCATCATCAGTTTCAAGGAGTTCAGGGATGACCAGTTCATCATGATGGCTACACGCCATGGTGTGGTGAAGAAGGTTTCCTTGCTTAATTTCAAGAATGCAAAGACAAGGGGAATCATCGCCTTGTTCCTTGATGAAGGCGATGAGCTTTTACAATGTGAGTTTGTCCAAGATGGAGATGATGTCATGCTCATCACCAAAAAAGGACAGGGCCTTCGATTCTCCCAAGATAATGTCAGGGCGATGGGTCGTGCTTCTCATGGTGTGAGAGGTATCAAGTTGTTGGGTGGAGATGAGGTTGCCGGTCTTCTGAAAGTAGATCTCAGCAAGCGGATCCTTATGCTTACGGAGAATGGACAAGGAAAGCAGGTTACGTTTGACAGCTTCAATGTTCATGGCCGTGGCACGCAGGGGCAGAAAATCTATCGAATCGGTGGTAAGGCAAGCTCAATCGTGAATGCTTTGTCAGTCAACGAGGAGAATGATGTTGTATGTGTAACGCTCATGGGACAAACCCTGAGGGTGCATGTAGAGAATATTTCCATCCAGGGAAGAAATGCAAGCGGTGTTAAAGTCGTTACCATGAAATCTCCTAAGGATTGCATTGTGGCAATAGCTGCTACAGCAAAGGATGAGGAAGTTCCTGAAGAGGAAGAAGTTCTCGAAGAAGTTGTAGAACCTGTAACTGAAGGTGAAACAACCACTACAGAAGAATAATAGTTTACATTTGTATAGGTAAAATGAGGCCGTTCCTGATACAGGGACGGCCTTTTTTACGAAGAAAAAAAAGAGGAAAATTCCCACGTCAATCTGTAACTATTAATAGAAACAAAGGCCAAAAACCTTCAAATAACGCATCCAATAAGCGATTTTTGACGATTTGAAAAACATTTTAATTTGAGGGTAAAAAAACCTACCCACTTGAAATTCAAGAGGGTAGGGTGTCTGTAAGTACTAGGTGGTGGGGAGAATGTTTCACGTGAAACATGAGGTCTTGAAGCAAAAAAAACGTTCCACGCTAAAAAAGTTTCACGTGAAACGTTTGTACGAACGAACGGATTGGTTTAGAAATCAGGGTTGTTCACAACGGTAAGTTTGGGATCAACAAAGTTTCTGAGATATCGTTCTACTCCGCTTTTTAGAGTCATCTGAGACATGGGACAACCTGCACAGGCTCCCTTCAAGCGAACAGTAACATCGTTTCCGACCAAACTGAGAAATTCGATATCGCCTCCGTCATTTTGCAAAGAGGGTCTGATATCCTCAATTGCCTTTTTGACTTTATCTTCCATGTAATTTTCCTCCATAGGGTATCTTGAAGATACAATAGAGGAGACCAAGGGTCAAGGAGTTGACCTTTTTAGGTGACAATTGCCGATGATTTCCTTATAGTAGATATATGAGTGTGAAGAAAATCATCTTTCTCAACCAGAAGGGCGGAGTAGGAAAAACCACTACAGCTGTCAACCTTGGTTCAGCATTAGCCCAAATGGGTAAAAAAGTCCTCCTCATTGATCTGGATTCGCAGGGGAACCTTACCAGTGCAATCTCTGCAGATAATCGTATTCCTGGAATCTATGAAGTGATTGCGGGTCAGTGCAGTGCACGCGAAGCCTGCCAAAAAACTTCCATCCAGAATCTTTTTGCGATTTCGAGCAATATCAACATGGCAGGACTCAACATTGAATTGGTTACCCAGGATGATCGAGAATATTTTTTGAAGCAAGCTTTGGAAGATCTCGATGACACTTGGGATTATATACTTGCTGACTGCCCGCCTTCGTTAGGCTTGGTAACTATGAATGCCATGGTTTGGGCCCAGTACGTCATCATACCGATGCAGTGTGAGTATTTTGCAATGGAAGGGTTGAATCTTCTGATGCGGACGATTGCAAACATCAAAAAATCACTCAATCCTAATCTGCAGGTACTCGGTATTCTCTTTACCATGTACAGCAAACGCACCAAGCTGGCTAATGAAGTGGTAGAGGATATTTCCTCCTTCTTCAGTAATCTTGTATTTTCAACGTTGATCCCACGCAATGTGCGCATCGCCGAAGCCCCTTCTCACGGACTTCCTATAAATGCGTACGATGTAAGCAGCAGTGGGTCGAAAGCGTATCGTTTCTTGGCTGAGGAGGTGGTTAACCGTGTCGCAAGAAATCAATAAAAAACATGGGCTCGGAAGAGGCATTGGCTCATTGATGGATGATTTTTCCTTTGATTCTGTTTTAGAGAGTGCTTTAGGTATCACTCAGCAGAAGTCTTTGGACAAAAAAAGTGATTCTGTGTTTGAAGTCGCCTTGGAGAACATCAGAGCGAATCCAAGACAGCCACGAAAAGAGTTCAATGAGACAAGTCTTAAAGAGTTATCCGAATCCATTAAGAACCAAGGGGTACTGCAACCTATCTTGGTTGAAGAGATTGCACCAGGTGAATATAGCATTGTTGCAGGAGAACGCCGTTTTCGTGCTTCGAAACTCGCAGGGCTGTCGCATGTTCCCGTTATTGTAAAAGATTTTACCGATATGCAGCGGCTGGAAGTTTCCTTGATAGAGAACATCCAAAGGGAAAATCTCAATCCTATAGAAGAAGCAAAAGCCTATGCCTATCTCATACAGGAAGCTGGAATAACGCAGGAAGAGCTTGCCAAGCGTGTAGGTAAGAACCGTTCCACCATAAGCAACAGCATACGGCTTCTGCAACTTACCTCAACCATGCAAAATGATCTTCTCACGGGTAAATTTACCGCTGGTCAAGCAAGAGCAATTCTCTCGGTGGTAAATCCTGCTGATAGGGACATCCTCTATCGTTCCGTTTTGGAGAAGGATCTTTCAGTTCGCGCAACAGAGCAACTTGCCGCCCAGTTCAACAAAGGGAAGAGAGTTGCGTATCAGAGCAAAAAGAACAGGGCAAAAAAGAGTCTTGCAAAGTCTCAAGAAATCGTCTCTGTAGAAGATAAGTTTTTACATTTGTTTGGATCTCAGGTAGAAGTGAAAGGTTCGCTGGAAAAGGGGAAACTTGAGATACCCTATACAAGCAGCGAAGAATTAGAGAGACTATACCAACTGCTGGCTCCCGGCCAGGATTTGTTTGAAGTATAAGTATTAGGAGAATAGTATGGAAAAAAGTAAACTATCAGACGGCTTGTATGCCGTCATGCATACAGCAAAGGGTGACATCACCTTGAGCTTGGAATTCAAGAAAACCCCGATGACCGTTGCGAATTTTGTCGGTCTTTCTGAGGGCAGCTTGAATATCAACAACGAAGGAAAACCCTTTTATAACGGATTGACATTCCACCGGGTGATTGAGAATTTCATGATCCAGGGTGGGTGCCCTAAAGGAAACGGAACCGGTGGACCTGGATATACCTTCCCTGATGAATTTGATGATTCTTTGAAACATACTGAGCCGGGATGCCTTTCCATGGCTAATGCCGGACCAGGAACCAATGGCAGTCAGTTCTTCATCACCCATGTCGCTACACCTTGGCTTGATGGAAAGCATTCTGTGTTTGGCCATGTAGTGGAAGGACAGGATATTGTCAATGCAATCGCCCAAGGGGACAAGCTGAATTCAGTTGAGATCGTAAGGGTTGG
>JAQVVB010000114.1 GCA_028699215.1 Sphaerochaeta sp.
GTAAGATCTGTAACTCTGGTTTGGTTGAAGTCCCCATGGGAACCACACTGCGTGAAATCGTTTTCGATATCGGCGGTGGTATCGCCCATGGCAAGAAGTTCAAGGCTGTACAGACCGGCGGACCTTCAGGTGGTGTCATCACCGAAGCTGACCTCGACACTCCGATTGACTTCGGATCCTTGGTACGCATCGGTTCCATGATGGGAAGCGGTGGTATGATCGTCATGGACGAAGACGACTGTATCGTTGACGTTGCAAAGTTCTACTTGAACTTTACCGTTGATGAATCCTGCGGTAAGTGTGCTCCCTGTAGAATCGGTGGACGTTCACTGTGCAATATCCTGGAGAAGATCACTGCAGGAAACGGTACTTTGCAGGATCTCGAAACGTTGAAGACCATTGGTGAAGCAATGAAGAAGGGATCTCTTTGCGCTCTTGGGCAGACTGCTCCCAACCCAGTTCTTTCTTCCATGAAATTCTTCCCGGAAGAGTATCGTGCACATATTGTTGACAAGACTTGTCCAAGCGGTACCTGTAAGAAGTTGGTCACGTATTCGATCAACCCCGAAAAGTGTATCGGCTGTACAGCTTGTGCACGCAAGTGCCCTGTCGGAGCTATAACCGGCGAAAAGAAACAGGTCCACACCATTAACACCAGTGTATGTATCAAATGTGGTGTGTGTATGGAGACTTGCAAATTTGGAGCCGTCGAAATCCACTAGGATCCGGCAGAGGAGGAATCAATTGAGTATCGTACATGTTAAGATAAATGGTATTCCCGTTGAAGTTGAAGAGGGAACAAGCGTTCTGAATGCAGCTAAAAAAGCAGGCGTCAGAATTCCTACGCTTTGTTACCATGAAGACCTCAAGCCTTTTGGCTCTTGTGGTCTGTGTATCGTCAAACAGGAAGGAAGTGCAAAGATCATTCGAGCTTGTGCTGCTCCTGTCAACGAAGGGTTGAGCGTCATTACCAATGACCCTGAACTCTTTGCGGTAAGAAAGACCATCTTGGAGCTGATGCTCAGCACCCACCCATCCAGCTGTCTCACTTGTATCCGTAACGGAGAGTGTGAATTGCAGGATCTGGCAGCTGAGTTCGGTATCCGCGAGCAACCCTTTGAAGTTCGTATCAGCGAACAGCCCAAGGACCTTTCTACAGCGTCTCTTGTACTTGAGCCCGCAAAGTGCATCAAGTGCGGTCGTTGTGTTCAGGTTTGTCAGGACCTGCAGGGTGTATTCGCTCTTGAATTCATCGGACGTGGTGATGGAACCTGTATGGCTCCAGCTGCAATGCTGAAGCTCAACGACAGTCCCTGTGTCAAGTGCGGTCAGTGCGCGGCACATTGCCCGGTTGGTGCAATTTATGAACGTGATGAAACCGACTTGTTCAGAGCTGCTGTTGCAGATCCTGACAAGCAGGTTGTCGTCCAGATCGCTCCTTCCATCCGTGTCGGCCTCAGTGAGTCCTTTGGGCTTCCTGCCGGTACCGTCACGACAAAGAAGATCTATTCCGCTCTCCGTAAAGTCGGTGCTGTTGCCGTACATGATACGAACTTCAGTGCAGACCTTACCATCATGGAAGAGGGAAGCGAGCTGGTGCATCGGTTGACCAAAGGTGGGGCTCTTCCCCAGCTGACCAGCTGCTGTCCTGCATGGATCGACTATGTTGAGAAGTATTATCCAGATCTGCTTGACCATGTATCCAGTGCCAAGAGCCCGATGATGATGCAGGGTGCGATCACCAAGACTTTCTATGCTCAGAAAGCAGGTATCGACCCTTCCAAGATTTTCTCGGTAGCCATCATGCCCTGTACTGCCAAGAAGTTTGAAATCATCCGTGATGACAACATGAAGGCTTCTGGGTATCCGGACGTGGATTTGGTTCTCACTACACGTGAACTTGCTCGTTTGATCAAGAGTTCAGGCATTGATTTCCTCAAGCTTGAGGAAGAAGAGGCTGACAGTCCGATCGGTGAGTATTCAGGTGCTGGTACCATCTTTGGTGCAACCGGTGGTGTCATGGAAGCTGCAGTTCGTACTGCTTACCATGTTGTGACCGGCAAGGAGATGGCCAATGTTGAGGTTGAGGCCGTTCGTGGATTGCAGGAGATCAAGAAAGGAACCGTCGATTTCGATGGTACTCCCGTTCGAGTCGCTGTTGTTCATGGTCTCTCCCACGTGAAGGAATTGATGGATGAAATCCGCGTAGCCAAAGCCGAAGGCAAACAAGCTCCGTATGAATTCATCGAAGTCATGGCCTGTCGTGGTGGTTGTATCGCAGGCGGTGGTCAGCCCTATGGTGCTACCGATGCCCTTCGTAAAGAGAGAAGCAATGGTCTCTACACGGATGACAAACAGAGTGGAGTGCGTTGTTCTCACCAGAACCCTTCGATCATCAAGTTGTATGAGGATTTCCTCACTGCTCCTTTGAGTGAGAAAGCCCACCATCTGCTTCATACCACATATCAGGAAGTGCCTGTTTACAAAGCGTAACCTGAACAATTGAATCAATACTGCCCAGCTTAGCGATAAGCTGGGTTTTTAGTAAGCATAAAGTGAGGGGGATCAGTAGGAGATCCCCCTCGTTAAGTTTGGTTTGTTATGACAAGATGATTGAAATGTTTATTCCAAGGCTACCTCCTAATGAGGAATTCTGCAAATCAGAATTGCATTGCTTGTATCTGAAACAACCAGCAGATTTTCTTTATCAGGAGAAATCTCCGCCCCTGTAGGAATGAAACTTCCCAAGGAAGTCGCCTCCAAGAAAGAGAGTCTGCTGTTGATTGAATCGATGGCAAATACATTGATGTTTTTACTGTCCTTGCAGATTGCATAGAGTAGGGTACTGCTTGAGTTGGTTACCAATTGCTCGATTCCCAACATGGATGCAACCCCATCCTGTCCTGAAATCCAGACATCAGACTGTTCCCAGCCGTATGGTGTGGTGTTTTGGAAACGACAGAGTGTGGAATCTCCACCGGTAACCACATTGTTGTCGTTGATGAAACCAACTGAGCGTAATCCCCCAAGATAGGGTGTACCGTTATAGGAAGAGCTGAAATCCTGGTCATTGGCTACCAGGTTTGAGTTTCCATCACGGATACACAACTTGAGCAGTTGGTCAGGTTCACTGAAGAGCGCAGCTTTGTTGCTTCCAGGAGCGATGACCATACCGGTGATCTCCGTATAGTTTTCCCACATCCACCAGACATAGTCGTTTAGAGGGAAAGCATTTTCAGTGGCTGCATAGAAGTTGTTCTTGGAAATATCGGAAAGCCCCGGCAGGGTGCAATACAAAGTCCCATCACTCTGATCCAAAGACAACATCCCGGTTTCTGTGAAGGTGCTTTTTTCTCCTTTGTTGGATGTATAGTAGACATTGTCCCTATAAAAAAGTTTTGTAAGTGAAGCGTCATCAGGATCATATTGATACAGACCAATACCAGGATAATACGAATCTGCAATTGCCACCCGATAGGTGTTTTTGTCGACCAGCAAATCTGTTATTCCGACGGTGTTGAATCCTTGATCAGATGTATAGGTTCTGATAACTTCCAGAGTGTCACGGACAATTCTACAAATTTGTAAGGTTTTATGGAGATCACTTGCCAGCAAAACTTTTCCATCAGGAAGGAACGCTATCTTTGTATTCCCACTGACATACAGCCCATTGGTATTGTCCGCTACCTCCGTTACGAGAACAGGAACTCCTGCAGTTCCCCCCACGGTGGCTTGAAAAGAAAAGCTGGCTGACCCGGAACTTGCGAGAAGGGCCCCCTTTGCAATGACATCCAGACGATGTGCTCCGCTGGTTGGGGTTAACGTACAGCTGAGCCCGGATCCCAATTGTTCTCCATCGAGAAACCAAACCACTTCCAAGAGTTCTGCATCGGAGCTTGTATTGGTTGTAATTACTGCTTGGGCAGTGGCAAAGGCCTCCATGGTGGAGCTGATTCCTGAAATTGAGCACTCAATGGGGGTCCCCGCCTTGTTGATGAGTGTCAAGGAACTGGGGATTTCAGCATACTTGTCCAGATCGAGTGCTACACAACCCTCTGTAGTTCGATTCCCTACTACTCTTACAGCTTCCGCACATCCTGCAACCGCTATGTTTCCGCTATAGAGCTTTGCCTGGATGGTATAGGATCCAGCGGCATAGGTGGCACTGTAGGTGACCGATCCGTTGATGGTGTTGTCTGCTGTCGGAATGACGGCACTTTTTTCACCAGCTTGGTTTGTCACCCATAATTCAATGCTTGGATTGGATATTTTGGAAGGATCCCACGTAAATTGGACCGTCATGGTTCCATTTCCCGTAAGTGAGTTGAGTTCAATGATGGCATTGGAGGGCTCACTGGTAAGGTTGCAGCTGGTTTTCCCTTCTACCAAATCGATACCACTGCTGTTTTGACCCACAGCGGTGACTTCCCAATTTCCAATCAAGAGCCCCTCAATCTCAAGATTTGCACTGGTTGTCTGCATTTCAAAGGTATTTCCTTGCGGACCTGCTCCAGTGATGACATAACGAGACACTGCTAAAGGCGTGTCGCTTGGTACTAATGAACGAGTCTGGTCCAACGTGTTCTGCATCGTCAGACACAAAGATGTTCTTCCTGCTTCCTGTTTGCACCCTGTTTGGCTTACGATTACGAGTATCAAAAGAACGAGTACGAGCCAACTGGTTGCGCTTTTCTGTATTTTCATACGAGCCTCCATCTCGAAAGAACAAAGCTTGGTCTTTTTGCTTCATCTATCGATGATGTCTTTTCTTTTCTTCTCTCAGGCATTACATTCATGAATATGAAAACGCTCTTAAAAGTCCTTTTGCTGGGAATAACTCTGGGCATTGTATTCGTTTCACCTGCACAAATCGGGATCGTGGGGTTCTACTCGCTCTTTCCACTGTTGTTCTTGCTGGTGTATTTCTTTTACATCGTTTCGTATGCGGTTTCTGAAGAGGATGTACGCAAGGTCCGCATAGAGCCTTTCAGCTTCTCTCTTTTCTGTGGAATGGTGCCCCTTATCGGAGATGGCGACCTGACTCGGGGAAGATTGGTCATTACCGATAAGAAAGTTGCTCTTTATAAACGCATTGACCGCCATAGAACAAAACAGACCCCTTGTGAGGAGGTCTGGTCGCTGGATGTTTCTACCATAAGAAGTCTTGGAGTGGGGAAGGTGCTTTCTTCTCGTTCAGGGCTCATCTTCTATCTGGATGAGGGCTCTGTCCATTTTGTGACCTCCAAAGCCAAGAAACAAAAATCAGCCATAATCAAAGCATTGGGTTGGGAGAAAGCTCCTGCTGTCCCCCAAGAGGTGGAAGTATTTGCAGAGGCTGCTTCAGCCCCTTCTTTCAATGCTACAAAGCAACAAGAGGAGTAAAGCAAAGAATTTCTTTGATTAGGTCGTTTTTCCAAAATCCCGAGGTAATGATTTTTGGTGAGCCAACTTCAGCTCTTGAGGGGAAGAGCACAACTCAGTTCATCAAGGTGATAAAAAAATTCCACAAAGAAAAATAGTCATTATCGTTACACACGACTGTTGGAACAGTTATTATTGTTCTTGCCTGTGGAAAGAATACAGAACTGGCAATGACTCTCATCATCTTTCTGGGTATGGCTCTTGAACTGCTGACTCTTGCTGCTTTGGTTATAAAGGTAAGAAAATAGACAACAATAGACGATTGTTTAAAATAAATCAGGCTGAGAACTGAATTTATTATGTTATGGTTGGGCTTTCGCTGTTTTGAGTGGGTAGCATCATGAACTGATGGAATAATCATCTGAAAGAGTTGGCAACGCTTAAGTGAATCTCGATGGTTAAGTTCCTTGATTTTTAAACAAATCACTATGCGTTCCAGTTCTGATCAGTTTCAGAATAAGTGTTTCCTGAACGACCTTGTATAGGAGCAACCAATCTGGTTGGATATGGCATTCTCTTATGCCCATGTAATTTCTGGAGTTAGCAAGTGCATGGTCTCTATATGCTTCAGGCAACGGTTGCTCATTGCAAAGAAGTGTGATTACTTCTTCTAGGTTGCTGGAATCGCAACCTCTTCTGATTGCCATCTTATAGTCTTTCTTGAATTGTCCTGTAAATTCTAGCTTAAGCATTAAGAGCATCCATCAAGCTCGAAACGCTGTCAAAAGGACCATGCATATTCTCATCATTCTCAGCTACATCCATCGCAGTCTGCGTAACAGCATTGGGAGTATTCAGAGTTACTTCAAAGGGAAAACCCCTGTAGCTAATTGCCTGTCTTAAAAAAACATTGATTGCAGTAGTCATATCCATGCCAAGATTAGCAAAAATCTGTTGTGCTTGCTGTTTAACCTCCCTGTTCATTCGGATCGTCATATTGGTATCAGCTTTTATTGCCATATCATCTTCTCCTTTCATGTAAAATCTCAATAACAATATAGTGCATTATAGGTCTATTATCAATGCAATGAACGTATATTGTTTAGAACCTCTACTCAGAACATCTCAAAAAGGGGCTGTCTTGTTTCAGATTGACAAGGTTCTTCATCAAGACAGGAAACGAAGCTCTTTTTGTTTGATACCCAATTTCAGAGGCTGTGAGCTTCATGCCCACTTGGTTTTTGGCATAGTGGGCCTCTTTCTTGGAAACAAGAAAAAGGTCCACTATGTATTTTTCAACCATTACGTCTCACTAGGGATTTAGAAGCGAATGCCGAAGCCCATGCGCATCGGTTCAAGTACGAAGCGGTGTGCCATATCAGTGATGTTCAACTGGTAAGCAGCCCCCACCGAGTAGAAGAACCAAAGTGAGTCGGTGATCTCATAGTTGATCCCGGCATTGATTCTTGCTGTAAGGCCCCAAGAGACATCAGTATCATAGAACATCGTAGGTCCAAGGGATATTGAGAGTGGGAAGGTGACCTCGTTTTCTCCACCCAAAGTCCAGACCACCTTACCCAATAAACTGACTTGCAGTTCATTGAGATTGGTGATTCTTCCTACCTCAAGCGTTCCTCCGTATGCAAAAGAGTCTTGATGGATTAAAAAATCGAAGTTTGCAGAGAAACCTTTGTTTGCACCTGGATAATTGAAGTTAAGGAAGGAGACTGAAAGCGTTCCTTCTCGATTCAACGTTTCAACATCAATTTCACTCTTCGTCTCAGTGATGGTAGGAGCCTTCGGTATGGGTATGAAGCTCTCTTGCTCCGCTTCTTTTGTGACAATTTCTGGTTCAACGGTTTCTATGACCGGTTCTTCGATAGGTATTTCTTCTGCTACTGCCACTTCAGGGACGATTACTGCTTCTTGTGTCCCAAGAATCTGTTCAACTGCCTCGTTTTCAGGAACACCTTCTTGTGTGACTTCAACAGCCGAGGTAGTAGCGATGGTACTTGGCATCTCTACTGGAAGGCCTTCCTCTTCTACTGCTTTTTCAGGGAGGGGCCCCTCTTCTTTCTGCATATAGGAGACAGGCAGAGCTCCAATGCCGGCACTCAGTGGGGGGAGCCTTAAGGAACCATTGCTGATGATCGGAGAGATGGGAGGAGGCATTTGAGTCTCTTCACGTTGAACTTCGGCAATGCTCACTTCAGAGGGTTTTTCTTCCTCGATGACAGGTTCTTCTGTGCGTATTGGTTGTTCGCTGCTTGGAGTAGGACTTGCTGGAGCAACAAGGGGTTTAGTCTGCGCAGG
>JAQVVB010000115.1 GCA_028699215.1 Sphaerochaeta sp.
AGCCTGAGATCATCACGGGGTCAACGAGGTTGAAATCAGGGACTGCCCAAAAGCTGGTGCTCAACATGATCACCACGGCTGCGATGATTCGTATCGGTAAGGTTTACAACAATCTGATGGTGGACATGATGCCGCTGAATGCCAAATTGGTCGACAGGGCAAAAAGACTCATCATCGAGGTAACCGGCTGTGATCAAAAAACAGCTGAAGAACTCTATATCCAGTCAAACGGGAATGTCCGGATAGCAATTCTCATGGGGATGCTCGACACTTCCTCCCAAAAAGCAAAAGAGTTGCTTACAAGAAGTGGAGGAAGCATCAACAAGGCCCTTGATTTGGAAAAAACAGAGGATATCTGACCGATTATTCTTGATCAGCCTTTTTCTCTCCTATCTGAGTATTTCACCTTCAGTGGAAAGCGTCACCACTGCAAGTGGGATGATTTTCTGGGAGGCTTCAATGGCTCGCTTGACTGCATGGTCCAGCCCACCACAGCAAGGAACTTCCATCTTAACGACGGTAATGCTGCGTATATCATTGTTTGCAAAAATCTCAGTGAACTTTTCTGCATAGTCACCACTATCAAGTTTGGGACATCCAATGAGTGTCACATGATTCTTGATGAAGGTGTTGTGGAAGTCTGCATACGCATAGGCTGAACAGTCAGCTGCAATAAGCAAGTCACATCCATTGAAGTACGCTGCATTTGGCGGCGCCAATTTGATCTGCACCGGCCACTGACCCAATTGGCTGGTCGGTTTTTCAAGATTGACCTTTTCTGAGGGTGTCGTTTTGTGCTGCTCCTTCATTATCTTGATCTTGCTGCCAGGACAACTGAAAGCAGGCATTTCTTTTTCCATGTTTTGGGCAACTGCTTCATGGTTGAAAGAAGGAGCTTCACGCTCTTCAAACGTAATGGCCCCGGTAGGACATACAGGAAGGCAGTTCCCTAAACCATCACAGTAATCTTCCCTTACCAACACAGCCTTACCATGTATCATTGCAATGGCTCCTTCCTGGCATGCTGATGCACACAGGCCACAGCCATTACACTTTTCTTCATCTATCGTTATCATTTGTCTGATCATGAGTATCCTCCATTGTCTGTATACTTCTACCATGATAGTATGGGGGCATGATTTAATATGTTGTTTTTACAACAAAAGGAAGATTTGTGGATACGCTGCCGATTTTGATCAAGAATGTACTTTTCACCGGATTCGATGCTTCTGATATTCCTCATCTGCTCTCCTGCCTACAACCAAGGGAGGCTTCATTCCACAAGGACCAGATCATCATCAATGAAGGTGATGTGATCGAAGACCTAGGAGTTGTTCTCAAGGGTTCTGTGAATATTGTCCGCAACGATTTTTGGGGAAACAGGACCTTGGTTTCGAAGATCGGTGTGGGAGATGTGTTTGCAGAGGCCATGGCTTGTGCACACCAGAAAAGCGAAGTTTCAGTCATCAGTTGTGAAGAAAGCACCATCCTTTTTTTAGGGGTGCATAAAATCATCACCACATGTCGTCGAGGTTGTGTTTTCCATCATACCATCATAGAAAACATGGTCAGACTGCTTTCCCAAAAAAACCTTGGGCTCATGAAGAAAATGAATCATATAACCAAGCGAAGCACCAAGGAAAAGCTCCTTTCCTATCTCTCTGAGGAAGCGAGGAAAGCAGGAAAAAGAACGTTCAGCATTCCTTATGATAGACAACAACTTGCAGATTATCTCTGCGTTGAACGAAGTGCAATGTCGAACGAACTGAGCAAGATGAAAGCACAGGGACTACTTGATTATTCACGCAATGTCTTCCAGCTCAAAGAAGAGAGGTAAGGAGAAATGATGCGTCTGGATACCTTTGTTTTCCGTACATGGTGGCAGAGGATGGTACGCACCGTTGCATAGGATTCAGCACATGCCTACCCCCAAAAGGGGTAAGGCATGTAGGCACTCCAACGAATGAATCTATTCCTTGATTTGCTCAGGAGCTGATACGATGTCAAGCGTGTCACAGACGGTATCCAACAAGAACAGCCGCACGCTGTGCATGTCCAGTTTCCCTTCATAGAGCCCAAGATCTTCTCGTTCCTCTTTGGTATAAATATAGGCTCTCAACTCTCCAAAATTCGACTTGGTACTGTAATCTTCCTGTAGCTCCCGAAGCGAGCATCCCAGCTTAAGGGAAAGGGAACGAAGGTCTTCCTGTTCGAGAGAGACCACAAGAACAAGCGAAGTACCGCGTTTCACTCCGATAGCATAGGGGATATAGACCAGATCTTCTCCACTTTTACAACGTGGGTTCTTGAGAATCGTACATACGAGATCCCCACATTTCCATACTTCATCAGGCAACACCCCATCGCTGACATCCGGCAAGGAGTGCCACGTAAGGGAATCAATTTTTTTCAGGGTAGTAGCATCCAACAACATAGGAACCTCCAGAGGTCAAGATATCCTTTCACCTTGGCACTGTGCAAGGGCTTTTTCTATTGACCTAACAATACTTCTATTTTATCGTATCAACATGAACAATCCAATAGTAATGGCTCTTGTAGCAAACCTTGGGACCTGGGCGATGACCGCCATTGGCGCTGCGTTCGTTTTCTTCTTCAAAACCATCAAGCCACATGTGATGAACTCCATGTTGGGTTTTGCCAGTGGAGTTATGATAGCAGCAAGTTTCTGGTCTCTGCTCTCCCCTGCCATTGAAATGGCTGAAGGAGGTCCTGTACCTGCTGCATTGGTTGCCGCCATTGGATTTCTTCTAGGTGGTGGTTTTCTCTGGTTGAGCGACCATTTGCTCCCTCACGCACATATCGGTTCAAAAAAAGATGAGACTGAAGGCATCCCCACCCATCTTAGGAGAAGCATCCTCTTGGTCCTCTCCATCACCCTGCACAACATACCGGAAGGACTTGCGGTAGGCGTTGCTTTCGGTGCTGCTGCAATCGGTGATTCCCAGAGTGTAATGGGCGCCATTGTTCTTGCGATAGGTATCGGTATTCAGAATCTTCCCGAAGGAGCTGCGGTTTCCATTCCACTTCGAAGAGAAAACCTCAGCAGAACAAAAAGCTTTTTCTATGGACAGGCATCAGGAATCGTAGAACCTATCGCAGGCGTACTGGGAGCCCTCTTGGTTGTACAGGTGACCCCCATTCTCCCCTATGCTCTTGCCTTTGCAGCTGGTGCCATGATTTATGTGGTAGTTGAAGAATTGATTCCAGAAGCCCAAGGAGCTTCAGATGACCATTCAGGAACGCATTTTGCTACCATTGGATGTATGATTGGGTTCACCATCATGATGATTCTCGATGTAGCTCTCGGCTAAATCCTCTGCAAAAGATTCTCTATGGTAAGATTTCCTAAGGAAGCGATTCCGTGGGCTTGCACTTGAGCTGCGATAGCTTCTCCTGCTGTATCATGCTCGTCGGCATTGATGGTTTCCATACCGTATAGTGAAGTCACCAGGTCCTGGACCTTCATATTCTCCAAAGGTTGCATGGGGATGAAACACGTGTGCCCATTGTTTGTTGGGGTAATGAACTTCAATTGGGTGAGCAAATCGAGAAATCCATATAAGCGAAGGTCAGGAATTGCAAGGCGTTCCATCATTTCTTTGGTGGTGGTCCCACCTTTTCCACTTCGGAAATTGCTTCCTAGAAGCATCATGATGTTGGTTCCCTCGGAAAGTTGCAGCGCAGGGCTCTGGGGAAGACCTTTATAGGTCTGACTCTCTGGTCGAAACTGATGAACATACGCCAGTTCCACACTATAAAAGATTACTGCCCAGAATACATAACAGAGAATGAGAAACAGAAATACAGTGGCAAACGAGCCGTATATAACTGAAAAGTTTGTAGCCATTCCTGAAAGCTTGGTCATGGTCTTCCCAAATACCATGATCAACACCACACCGGCAAGAGACCCTATGAAAGCAGAGGAAAACATCACCTTGGTATTGGGAATGAAAAAGATAAGCATGAAGAAAATGGTCCAGGTAATGAGGATGGGAGCTGCAATGCTTACTAGTTTCGACCAACCGGCAATGTCAACTCCTATCAGGTTCAGATACCAAGCATTCACTATGGACTGGATGCTGATATAAGCAGCAGCGAGCAAGCAGGAAACGATGAGGAAGGTTACAAAACCTGCAAGGCGTTTTATTGCATTCCTGTTCCGGGAAGTACGGAAGAGTTGGTTGATGATTGACCAGACTTTGTTGATCAAAAGCACCATGGTAATAAGAAAAGATACCAAGCCCACTACTCCAAGACTGGTAGCATTTGAAGTGTAGGTTGTGAGTAAGCCCATCAATTGGGCACCAGCTTCATGACCTACCAAATCCACAAGCCATTCTTGGATGAATGTGATGATGGGTTCCAAAACACCGAATGCACCAAAAAAAGTGAAGATGAAGGTCAAACCGGGAACAAGCGCCATCAATGTAGAATACACCATGCTGGAAGCAGATTGAAACACATTGTCTCGCAATGCTTGGTTAAAGGCCAATACAGCGAGTTTACACGCTGCGGTGATGCGTACCTTAAACTTTTGTAATAATACCATCAGCTCACACTCTTTGTTTGATCCAAGAATACACGTAATCCATGGTAGTTTTTCTATTCGTCTCATTCAGCAGCTCATGTCGAGCTTCCTTTACCAAGTGAAAGGAAACATCAGCAATACCTGCATCCTTATAGAGTTCGTACACCTTGAGAATTCCCTTGCCATACTTTCCGACTGGATCCATGGATCCACTGATGACCAACAAAGGAAGGTCCTTGGGGAGTTTGTTTGCATGGTCCGTCCTATTGGCGAATTCAATGCCATCAAGCATGTCCTCATAGAATTTGGAGGTGCAGACGAATCCACACAAAGGATCATCAATATACTTCTTTACTTCTGAAGCATCTCTACTGAGCCAGTCGAATGGAGTCGTTGGATTGTTTATTTTTTTGTTGTAGGTGCCGAAACTCATTTTGTCCATCAGCTGATCCACATACTGGGATCCGTGTTTGCGTACATGGGACTGCGCAATTTTTTTGCCGATTTTTCCCAACACACCCATGGAACAACCACTTCCCATGATGACGACACCATCATACAAATCCGGATGCTGTACCATGACGGTTCGAGCCAAGAAGGAGCCCATGCTGTGCCCCATTAAAAAGAGAGCCATTTTCGGAAAATCCGAAATGATCATATTGGAAAGTTCATACGTATCTTCAGCTATACGTTGCCATCCATCTTTCTGAGCGAACCAACCAAGGGTTTCTTCACCTTTGGTTGCAGTCAGACCATGTCCACGATGATCTTGTGCATATACTGCTATGTCGTTTTCATTGAGAAAGGACGCAAATCGGTCATATCGCTGGCTATGTTCTGCCATGCCATGGAGAAGATGTACTACCGCTTTCACTTGGCGTCCTTGTGGTATCCACAAGCGATAATACAACACATGCCCGTCACTACAGGTCAATTCCCTGATCTCCGACATAGGCACCCTCCTAACAATAAAATTTATACAATTCTCGTATCATAATAGCAGTATTGTGCGCACTGAACAAGAAACTTCTTACCCAATAGATCAAATTCCCAAAGAATACGTATGTATGATAGAGTATCGCCATGGATACCATCTTGTTCAGTTCAGATTTACATGGCTCATGGCCTGCATTGAAACTCCTCATAGTGAAAGCGACTAAAATACAGGCCAAGGCATTGCTGATTGCTGGAGATCTCTGCCCTCCAGACAACCCTGCGTTCTTTCTCACCTACAGCAACAGTGAAATACCCATCATTCTTGTTCGGGGGAATTGTGACAGTGCCTATGATTTCGACTTGGCCCATATACCACTTCCTCCAGTTACCCGCAAGATCAATTTTGCCATGAGGACAATCGTAATGACGCATGGTGATAGATGTCCCTCACCATACGGCCTTGAGCTTAAAAGGATGGATATTTTCATTTCGGGACATACTCACACCCCGAAGCTTGTTGAAGATTCACAGGGAATCATTTGCGTGAATCCAGGGTCTCCAACGTACCCACGAACTGCGTTGGGACCCACTTACGGAATCATAGACGAAACAGGCATCAGTATCCGTGATTTCAACAACGATACTCCAATACCCAATCTTCAGTACTATTTTATGCCTCGAATGGTCCAATAGGCATCCAAAAGCCGTGCAAGAGGTACAACTTGGGATGCATGAAAATTACTGCTTGCATCAACAAGCAGTTGTGGGGGAAGCGTTCCATATCGACCACTGCGATGCAACAGACGATTATCAATTTCCTGTTGCAAGATCCAGGCTCTCTTTCCGACCGATTCCATCTGTTTAGGTGTCAGTTCATACCCTTCAGTCACTGATGCCAATTTGGCTAAAACTCCAAAAGCTTTGGTAGGCATCAAGGCATGGGGGAAATGAATGAGTGGCTTTTCAAAATAAGGAAGAGCGGTCCAATAGCAAAGACCTAAAGACTCCATGGCGTATCGCATTTCCTGCGAAAAAATTCCCCAACGGGCCAAAGACCGCTCGTTCCCTCTATGATGATGGTTTCCATACAACAATTCAGGATATACAAGCGTATCATCACCAATGGCTGTCAACATGGCTTGGATGGGAAGTCCTCGCAAATCAAACGGAGCAAGCGCAACAGAACCTACCATATACGCGAATTCCCCCCCTCCATATTGATCGACGAGCTGATTGAAAGGTATGGAAAGTTGTTCCCCTGTCCCTCTTTTATATGCCATTGCATCAAGGATCCTAAGATAAGAAATCGCACTTGCACTTTGAAGGTCCGGCAAGAAGGGCAACTTCCCTTGTGCTCGGGTTTTCCGAGCCCAAGACAAGACAGCTCCAATACTTATTGGGTCCAACCCGTTTTCTGCACATCGCTGGGATAACTGACAAACACTTCTGTAGTCGAATAATTCCAAGTTTGCACCCAATGCAAGAGCTATGGGAAAATCAAGATTTGCTTGCCGCTTTGATACCTGATTCGGAGCATTCATACACCCTGGGCATCCTATGGAGCAAGATTCCTCTTCAGTTCCTTGAGATTTTGGGCAAAGTCCCCATAGTCGACCATCAATTCGCATCGAGAAATTATCGATGGCAGCCCATCCATATTTGTTTGCCTTCTTAAGGAGCGTAGTAGGACCCTCTGCTTGCAGTGATTTCCCAATCTTGCTTTTTTTCAAGACATTGGTATAGGTTTTGGTACACAAACCAAGGGCTTTCGGATCATAGGATTCTCTACCGTTGATGTGCAGTGCAAATGAAATGCACTTCAAGTTTTTCAGGCCGAATACCATGCCTACCCCACCTCTGGTAAGGTTTTTGCCATCAATCACGATTGAAGCGTAGGGTACTTGATGTTCTCCAGCAGGCCCTATGCTCAGCAGGCTTTTCCCCTTGAACCGCGCTTCCATCTCTCCCGTTGTCAAATCATGATATTTTTCGGCATCGTCGAAACGCACGTGCTGTACATCGATATCCAAACAGCATAACCGCCTGCTACGACCCTTTATAACCAAGGCAGCGTAGCCACAACCAAGCAAGGTCTTGGAGAGTGTAGAATTATCAGAATT
>JAQVVB010000116.1 GCA_028699215.1 Sphaerochaeta sp.
TATTGTCTGCAGGATCGATATATCCTTGGTAGGACTGACACAAAAGCGTCTCCTCATCAAGGTCCTTCCATGAAATGGTCTCACCAAGGCTCTCCCAATAGCGTACACACTCCTGCTGGATCCACATCCCCATGATGTTTTTCAAGAAACGGATGTTTCCACTTGCAGCAATTTCATTGGTGAACCCACTTTCCAGGGCCAAAGATGTGGTTATGGGTTTGGTAAGTTCCACCCCGAGCAACGACCAAGTCCCGCTGGAGATGTACAGAGGAACTTCTCCAACGCCCACAGGAACTGCCGCTACTGCACTTGCCGTATCATGGGAAGCTGAAGCGATTACCTTCACTGAAGAAGAAGCTCCCACTTCATGTTGCACAGAAGAGGTAAGGGGACCAAGAACCGTACCACTGTCGACGACAGGCCCGAACAGCGTTCTTGGAAATCCCATCTCATCGATGAGATCCCAAGCCCAATCCTTGGTAAACGGATTGTATAATTGGGTGGTGGAGGCATGGGTGCGTTCGTTGCACATGATGCCTGTCAACCAATAGGATAGAAGATCGGGGACAGAGAGATAATGACGGGCACACGCAAGTGTATCGGGACGATGCTTCTGCATCGCAGAGAGTTGATACAGGGTGTTGAATGGTTGGAAAGCGATTCCGGTCTCAGAAAAGACCCGCATCTTTCCTCCAAGTTTTGCTGAGACTTCCTCGATCAAACCATCGGTTCGGCTATCACGATAGTGGTAGCACAAGGAAACCAGCGACCCATAGTCGTCACTCAGAACATAATCAACACCCCACGTATCAATCCCTATCGAACTGATCTGATCACCATATTGGGAAAAAGCCTTCTTCAATCCAATCTTGATCTCAGAAAAAATTCCGAGGAGATTCCAGTAAAACTCTCCCAAGACCTGATCATTATGGGTGACAAAGCGGTGTACAACCGTACACTCACTCAAATCGCCCACAATGACACGTCCATTGGAAGCGCCCAGATCAATTGCGATGTGCTTGTTCATCTCTACTCCTTGATTTTTGCCTTACAGTTGGACAACAGATACGCCTCTGCTTCAGATGACCAAAGTCCTTTATGCTTTTTGACCAAGAGATCCAACTCAGCAAAAACAGGATTGGATGTTCCCAATTCAGAGAGGTCTGCAAGAGCTACCAAAGGGAAATCCAGATGCGTATACATCATTTTCTTTCCACCAGGAATTGAAGGAAGGTTGATTACAGCCTGAGGAACAGCGCCAAGGCCACCGATATGGGTCACCATGGCAGAAGGATTGATGATCCCCTTCTCCATCAGTTCCAAGGATTCACGCATGTCTTCCGTGTTGCCACCGCTGGTCCCCACGATATGATGGGAAGCATAGTGGACATGATAGAAGTTGAGTGAAGCAGAAAAATCATCACGGTTCGGGCCTGCAAAGAAGTTGAGACACCCATCGTCAGCAAGGATTGCATCAGCCTGTTCAACCAAGGGTCTGACAGGAGCCATCACCAAAACATCATCATACCCTCTTCCACCGGCAATCTCCATCAGCTTTGCATTTGGATTTTCAATGGTCTTGGTGTTGAGATATACCAGCTTCACTCCACAGTTCAGAGCTTCTTCGGCACTATACAACTCTGCAGCTCGGGCGAGACGAGCATCGTCGATATCCGTAACAACCAACAAACCAGGTCTTCGTCCTGGATTATGCAAGGCATAGTCGATGGAACAGAGGCCCATGGGGCCGACACCTGCCAGAATGGCAAGATTACCTCCCTCGACGATACCCATTTGGTGCACATAGGAACCATTTTTTGTGTGGTACATGGCATGATAGGTGCCGACCACACAGGATACGGGTTCTGAGAGACTTCCCAAGAAATAAGCATCCCCTTCATAGGGAAGCAGACAATCCAATTCCATGACCTGATGAGGGATCACCACATAGGTTGCATCCCCTCCAAGATAGGGAAACGAGTAACCGGGAGCATCAAGGGTTCCCTTATAGTTAAGAGCCGGCTGGATGGAAAAACGATTCCCCACCTTGAAGGCATCCTGCCATTTCTTACCGACCTCCACGATCTCTCCACAGAACTCATGCCCAAGTATGATCGGATTGGTTGCGACATCATTGGGGATTCTTTTATGAGAAGCACCCTGTTCTGCTGCCTTGTGGTCACTCATGCAGATACTGTTGGTAATGACACGAGCAAGGATTTCATCCTCACCGATCTGGGGCAATTCAAACTCTTCCAAACGAAGATCATTCACTCCATAGAGTCTTACAGCACGTGTTCTCATAGCAATCTCCTAGTTTAACATGACCTGACCACCGGTAACCGGAACGGCCTGACCAGTCTCATATTTTTGTTCAACGATGTAACAGATGGCACGCATGACATCTTCGGTTCGACATCCACGGTTCATCGGTACTTTCGATTCATAGAATCTTCTGACGTCATTGAGATCTTTTGCCCCTTTGACCTTTCCAGCGTGAAGGTATTGTACGAACAATCCCTTTTCAGGATCGGACCATAAAGGACCATCAAGAAAATTCCCCGGGCATATGGCATTCACCTTGATATTGTCAGTCACCAGTTCCAAGGCAAAACTCTGAGTAAGCCCAATGGTTCCAAATTTGGCTCCGGCATATGCCCCATTCTTATTCGACCCTTCCAAGCCAGACTTGCTGCTGATGGCGATCAGGTCAGTGTAATACGCCTGTGAAGGAATATTCTGGAGAGCCAGCATCTGAGATGCGTGTTTGGTGCAAAGGAAAAACCCTGTATAGTCGACACTGGTGACGAACTGGAAATCCTTAAGCGCCATGGTCTTTACCGATCCGGCCCGCAACACCCCTGCATTGCTTATGAATAGATCCAGACCTCCAGTCTCTCGAACTACTTCACTGAGCATCGCCTCCACAGAAGCTTCATCGGTGACGTTGACATATAAAGCCTTGGCGACAGTGATACAGGCTTCATAGTTGAGCTGATCAGCCAGCTTTTCGGCCCCTTCAAGATTCATGTCAGCGATATAGACAAACGCTCCCAGCTCGGAAAGAGTGCGGACCATACCCTCTCCAAAGCCTTGGGCGCCCCCGGTAACCAGAGCTATCTTATCTCTGACCACATCATTACGGTTCTCTGAGGGAGGAAGAGAGTATATTGAAGAAACCCCTTCACTACGTACAGCTTCATCATAATTGGTGCCCAACCCATAGAGTGTGGGTAAGCCTTCCACTGCAATGACAGAGGGATAGAGGTTCTTCTTCTTGCAAAAACCATTGAATTGTTCCTGCCATGTCTTGGCAACCTCTTCAATGTCATCGCCTATGTTGACACCTCTCAAGACAAGCTCAGGTTGCTTGCCATCCACAGAGTGAACAAACAGACCTTTCACCCCATCAAAGGACAAGCCCCTGAGAACAGGTGGAATTTCCTGCGCGATTTTATCAGTAAAACAAACCATATCTGCTCCTAATCGAAATACTTGATGATATCCAAAGGATGACGACTATCCATCTTCTTTCCCATTTCCGCATAGCGTTCCAATCTTTGATCCAAGGATAAGGCAGCAAGTGGATTGGAAGGATGGAAGAGCCCCAGTATGGGATCACAGGTCGCAAGTTTTTCATGTGCAACCAACGCCCAAGCGGAAGCAACCAGGTGACTGCAGCAGCTTTGGAGCAACTCAGGACAATTCATGCTCTGCCTGGAACTGTTGATGTCCACCCCGCTGATCTCCATCATACCACGCTCTTTTGCTAAATTCTGCAATCTTTGCATTTGAGACAGCGTATTGCGTGGAGGCATGTAGGTAATTGCCGGGTATCCAATGTCTGCAAGCAAATCCATCAGTTCAACCAGATAATCATCCTCAAATTTTTCTTGTTTCTTGTCTCCGGTTACACTCTCTTTGACATCACCAAGATAGGCATACGCCGGAATGGCTCCAATGCTGTTGCCAAACGAGACCACATCCCGAACATCCGGACATTCATCCCTGGTGGGCTGAATGAAGAATCTGGAAAGAAAATTACTCTTGAAAACACCGAGCAAATCATAGGCATAATGCGGGTTCTTCTCATCCAACAGGAAACTCTGCACAGTTTGAGAAAGCGGCAACTGCAAATCCTTCTGCAAAAACCGAACAAGCTTTTCCCCTTTGCCAAACATACCGATGCATTGGTTTGCCATGGCAAAAAGGATATGACGCTCGGTGATGGAACCACCTTGTGCAGCATGAGACAGAGGAACGACATCCCGTTCGAAATCCAAGTCAAAGCCATACGTACCGACCAAAGACTGCAGGTGTTCGACCTGGGCTTTGTTTCTGAGGTTCCGCTGGACATGTATTGGTTCCAAAAACGCAGATACCTCTGCAATCTTTTGTTGGGGCACCCCATGAACGCACATATACACGATGCCTTGAGAGTCAGGGTTGTTGATCTTTCGGTTTCCAAGAGCAGTATCAAGAAAACTCACCCGAAGTTCAAATCCAACGGTACTGGCGATGCCCAGATTTTGAGAAGCAACAAGCATCTCATCGGCAGCGCCAATACTATCATGATCGATACTCCCTACAATGCCCAATCCCGCCTTCCAGGCAGCATACGCAGCTGCTGCAGGCTCGTAGGGACTGAACGAGTAGGTGGTATGCACATGGTTGTTAACCTCTTGCAGCTGCACCCGCTTGAGCTCTTTGCTCGCAATGAGATTACCTATAGTGCGACTTGCCTCAATACGAGTGTTAAAATCTGCATCGTTGATCTCTCTTTCCAGTTGCAAAATATTCATGAATACCTCTTCAGTCTGTATCATACACCTTCACGGCTTGTACGATAAAACTCGATGTCAGTGTAATTATGTACGGGGACATAGGAAGGAAGGGGCAACACCTGCTCATGAATGGCATCCAACAAGGACGATGCCTGGGCAAAATAGTACTCTTCCATCTCAGCAGGAGGAGTGATCCAGTTTCTGGAACCAACCACGATCACAGGAGCATCAAGATACTCAAAAGCAAGTCTGGAAAGATTTGAAGCTACCGTATGCAGATAACTTCCTCTTTCGGCACTATCGGTGACCATGACGCAACGACCGGTCTTCTTGACGGACTCCACCAACTTTTCATATTTGAGTGGGTTGATCCACCTCAAGTCGATGACCTCACTTTTCATTCCGAACTCTTTTTCCAGGCGGTCAGCTGCAGCTAAGGATGTATAGAGAGATGGTCCAAGGGAGACCAACGTGATTGCATCACCTTCTCGTTTCAATGCAGGTTCCCCTTCAGGAATCTCATAATACCCCTCAGGAACACCTTCTTTCACGAACATTTCACCGATTCCATAGAGTTTCTGACTTTCAAAGAAAACAACAGGGTCGGTTCCACGCAATGCATAGTTGAGCATCCCCTTCACATCATAAGGGGTGGAAGGATACATGGCCTTCAATCCTGGAACGGAGGCAACCATGCTGGTCCACTCTTGGGAGTGCTGGGCTCCGTACTTGTTGCCGACAGAGACCCTCAGCACAAGCGGCATCTTCAACACCCCTGCACTCATGGCCTGCCATTTGGGCATCTGATTGAACACCTCATCTCCTGCACATCCAAGGAAGTCACAATACATGAGCTCAACCACGGCTCGGCCTCCAGCCATTGCATAGCCTACACCACTGCCGACGATTGCAGATTCTGCTATCGGAGAGTTGAAGAAGCGCGAAGGAGGAAGCAGCTCTGTAAGCCCACGATAGCACGCAAAAGCCCCACCCCAGTCTCTATGATCCTCACCATAGGCGATCATGGTTGGGTCTATAGAGAAACGATGAGCCATGGCTTCAAACACTGCATCACGATACTGATACTGACGGGCTGAAGGGTATTCCTTGCCGTTTTCATCATATGCATAGCGGTTACGCTTGGCTATCTGCTGAAAACGTGCGTTGTCCTCAAGCTTCTCAAGTAGAACAGGCTGAGCATCATCCAGCTTCTCGACATGCTGGTTGGAGAACATCACCGACTCAACAAACCCTTCATCCACCATGGGGCTGAGCACAGGATCAACGGTTATTTCCAGGGTCTTGCGCATCTTCTCTTCCAGGGCAACCTCAAAAGCATCTAGATCGCTCTGGCTGACAAGCTTATGTTCCAGCAAGTAGCTGCCATAGGATGTGATGGGATCTTGGTTCTTGAAAGCCTCAAGCTCTTCTTTCGATCGGTAGGTCATGGCATCAGAAGGACTATGACCGCTGAAACGATACGTAAGGGTGTCAAGGAAGGCAGGGCCTTCGCCTTTGAGGAGCAATTCTTTCTGTCTTGCGGTGGCATCTGCAACAGCAAGAGGATTGAATCCATCTACCCGTTCGGTATGCATGGACTTTTCATTGATACCGGCTCCAACCCGAGCTGCCAGACCATACCCCATGGTCTCTCCGATTGGTTGTCCACCCATAGCATACAGATTGTCAAAACAGTTGAGCAGGAAGGGAGGGTACCCGGGATTGTCGTCCCAAAGCGTCTTGTACTGATCCATCGAGGAGAGTACGAGACCTTCCCAGACAGGACCACGGGCAAGGGACCCGTCTCCGATGTTGGCAATGACGATGCCTTTCTTCCTGTTGATTTTCTTAAACAGGGATGCACCTACTGCAATCGTACAGGAACCACCGACTATGGCGTTGTTGGGCATGCTGCCGAAGGGTTCGAAGAAGGTATGCATGGAACCGCCGAGGCCACAGGAGAAGCCTGTCTTCTTGGCATAGATTTCTGCCAATGTGCCATACAGAACGAAGTTCTCAGCAAGGTCCCTGACATCCTTTCCTGCAAAGTGTTTTGCAACAATCTTGTAGGTTGCTCCATCCATGAAAGTTTCCATGACATTGAGCAAATCTTTGTCTTCCATCTTCCAGATGGCGGAAAGACACTTGGCAAGGATTTCACCATGGCTACGATGCGAGCCGAAAATCTGGTCCTCGGGATCGAGCACCATCGATTGCCCGACAGCAGCACTCTCTTGACCGGCTGAAAGGTGTGCAGGCCCTTTATGATTATAGCTGATCCCCTGATACACACCTTCTTTCTTGATGGTATCGAGCATGGTCTCGAATTTACGAATCAAGAGCATATCGTAATAAGCGCGTACAAGGCGCTGCTTGCCATAGAGCTTGAGCTCTTTCTTGATGTCGCTTGTATATTGGTTTACTGGAATGGACGGCAGATCAAGCATCTGCTTTTCTCGAAGGGTTGCGGGATCGAACGTGAGTTTCTTGGACATATATGATTCTCCTAATTATTGCTTTTACAACGTGGATTCGAGAGCGAAACAAGCATCCTTGATCAACTCTGAAACACTGGGGTGAGGAAACACTATCTCTTTGACATCCTGGACGCGCAATTCAGCTTCTATCAAAGCTGATGCTCCCCAGATGATTTCGCTACTATACGGACCTAAAAGATGAACACCGATGATTGCACCGGTATCAGCTCTGCAGATGACCTTCACCAAGCCTCCGGCACGCTTTCCCTGTTCAGCAAGGAACCTTCCATTGGAACGCATCTGCACTGTACTGCTCTTGACCTCAAGGCCTTGCTTCTTTG
>JAQVVB010000117.1 GCA_028699215.1 Sphaerochaeta sp.
CGGCGATATCCTGACAGAGGTCATCATGAATGTCTTGCCCTATCCTGGTCATGATGTTGTTTGAGTTCTCCAACAACTCACGTTCAAGCAATTTCCGTTGGGCGATCTCATCCTTCAGCTGTTTGTTCGCCAAGGAAAGTTCCACAGTCCTTCTGCGTACTTCTTTCTCCAAAGAAAGTTCCCTATCCTTTTCCACTGCCATGACGAGTGCTCCCTTGAGACTGGTTGAGAGAATATCGCGCAAGGTTGCATAGATGTGACGATCCGGAGCATCAGGAGAACAGAGCAGGTACCCTATCTGTTCATCACCGAACTGCAATGGCTCGCAGACCAAGGAAGAGAAATTGGGAGGAAATCCGTCAGGCAATAGGTTTGAGGTCAAGAAATGCAGGCCATAAGGAGTAAGCACCCGGGTCTGGCCTTCCTTGGTTATCATCATCAGGTTTGACCACTCCTTGGACTTTCCCAAGGTATCAAACATAACCACAGAACAAAAATGGAGTCCAAGTCGTTTGATGCCGTCGGCAAGCTCCTTAAGGATGTCTTCCATGGAGAAAGAACGGACCATCGCGGATTCTATACGTCTCAACAAAGATGTTCGATACTCTCCTGAAACGCGTTTTGAAACTTGGGAACGCAAACGCTGTTCAATGGTTTCTGATTCCAATCTGTTGCCATAGTCAGTGTATTCTTCGCCTTCTGAAGAAACACATCCGCAACTTTGACGAATGATGAATGCAGAAGAGAGATCGGATACATCCAGATTTCCATGATCCCCAATTCCCCAATGCTTGGCAAGATACCTTACAGCCCTTCTTCCCAACTCCCCTGTCGGCTGGTGAATGGTGGTCAAAGGGGGAATGGAGGAAAGACTGTCGGGAATATCATCAAAACCAGTCACCGAAACATCTTGGGGAACACGTATATCATGTTCTTCCAGTGCTCGGATGGCTCCTAGGGCCATCTGGTCGTTGGCAGCAACCACTGCATCATAACACCACCCTTCGTTGATGCAGGAAAGTATCCTTTCATACGCAATCTCTTCCAAAAAATCACCGTGTATGAGAGATGGATGCACATCTCCAAGCAGATTAGATACCGTATCCAGGAACTCTTTTTTTCTTTGCTCACTCTCTGGATGGTTTTTAGGACCAGCAAGAAACAACAAGGAGGACCTCTTGTGAACCTCTATCAGATGGGCGGTCTCAAGAGCAATCTCTCCTTTGGTATTTGCACACAACGCCTCCAGATGGGGAAACTTGACTCCAATGGATATGATGGGAATATGAGAAAAACCTGACAGATACCCTTCAATCTGATTACGGGAAAACGTTGATCCCATGGTATTTGTCATGACGATAAGCGCGTCAAGTTGTGTCAGGGATGCCAAAGAAAAGGCGGTCTCATCCAACGCCCCTGCTTTGTTTTGGGTTTCCGTGTTGGAACCCTCATAGAAAATAAGTTGAAGGTTCAAGGAACAGGCTTCGTCCAACGCTCCTGTCCAAACGGCATTCTGGTAGGATTCGTCAAATTGTGTAGCGAGAAAACCTATCCTGTGGTTCTTTTGTGTTCCAATCATTGTCTAACAGTATATATGATTCGTGCTGAATTTCATCATTAATAATTTTCTAATAACAAACCGAAAAAATTTTTGAGCTAAAGTACCGAAACCATGGATTGAAAGCTGTTTCAAGTTTCGCTGGACACAATCGGATTCATTGTTTACAGTGAGTGAAAGAGTTCTGGATTTTTTTCTTGTGCGCTTTAAGGATTTGCTGTTTTTTATTTCAAATATCTGTTTATATTATATCGGTTTAAATATTTTCCCTACAATCCTTTGTTTTTTTATTCAAAACTCTTGACAGATGCTTGTAAATATTTGATAGTCGCAGTGAAATCGTTAAGGTTCCCCTTGAGAAAAGTGTGGAAATTCTGTGCCTGAAACGAGTGGAGGGAATGGAAAAGATTGAAAGGTGTTGAAGTTACAGTCGAACAGGTCTCACGAGCATATGGTGATTTCAAAGCACTCGATAATGTGAGTGTACAAATAAAGAAAGGTGAGTTTTTCTCACTGTTGGGACCCTCTGGATGTGGCAAGACCACATTGCTTCGGATTATCGCAGGTTTTGATTACCCAGATAATGGAAAAGTTGAGTTCGATGGAAAAGACATTCTGCCTTTGGCCCCTGACAAGCGTCAATCCAATACAGTTTTCCAGACGTATGCACTCTTTCCTCATCTTACTGTCTATGAAAACATTGCATTTCCTTTGCGCCTTAAACATGTAGACAAAGAGGAAATCGATAAAAAGGTCAAAGAGTATGTACACCTAGTACAACTTGATGATCATATTACAAAAAAGCCATCCATGCTCAGTGGAGGACAAAAGCAACGTGTAGCCATTGCCAGGGCTCTCATCAACGAACCCAGGGTCCTCTTATTGGATGAACCTCTCTCTGCCCTCGATGCAAAGCTACGACAAAACCTTCTCGTCGAACTTGATGAATTGCATGACAAGGTTGGCATCACCTTTATTTATGTAACCCATGACCAAAGTGAAGCCCTTTCGGTTTCTGACAGGATTGCAGTCATGAATAAAGGGAAGGTCCTTCAGATTGGTACTCCCTATGAGATTTATGAAGCCCCAGCCACCCGCTTTGTGGCTCAATTCATCGGGGAGTCGAACACCTTCCCTTGTACCGTACTCTCTTGTGAACCATACGAAAATGAATTCATGATCAAGGTTGATGTACCCATGCTGGGAGGAACCGTTTCCGTAACTGATTATGATGCACTTGAGGTCGGTTCAAAACTCGACTTCACCGTTCGTCCTGAAAAAGTGAGAATAACCTCCACCCCTCCGCGTTCTACGAACAAAGAGCTGAACACCTATAAAGGCATCGTCGATGAACCTGTCTACTCAGGATTTCAATCGAAGTTTTATGTTCGTTTGGATAATGAACAAAAAAGCATTGTCAAAGTATTCAAACAACATACTGCCTTTTTGGATGATGGACCGGAAATTGACTGGCGGGACACCGTGTATGTCAGCTGGACAGCTACCGACGGCTACTTGGTAAAGGATACTGATCGATGAGAAAATTGTTGAAACCAAGAGAGCGTGAACAGATGCTGGGAACGGCCTACGCCTTTCCCATGGGCATTTGGTTTACCCTCTTTTTCACTATTCCTTTGGGAATCATCGTCTTGTACAGCTTCCTCAAACGAGGTCTCTATGGTGGAGTCGAATGGGAATTCACCTTGGATGCCTACAAGCAGATGTTCAATCCAAGCTTTGGCCGGGTAGTCATACGGACGCTGTGGATCAGTGTACTGGCAACGCTAGGTTGCATTCTGATTGCCATCCCCTGCGGCTATGCCATGGCTAAAAGCAAATATCAGACCGTTCTGCTTTTTCTCATCATCATTCCCTTTTGGACCAACTCCCTCATCCGTATCTATGCTTGGATTTCCATATTGTCTACAGAAGGGTTCGTCAACTCCTTGTTGATCAAGCTTGGGCTGATCGATCAAGGGCTCAAGCTCATCTATAACAATGGAGCTGTGGTGCTGGTCCTCATCTACATGTATTTACCGTTTGCCATCCTTCCGTTGTTCACGACGATCGATAAATTTGATTTCTCATTACTCGATGCTGCACGTGATTTGGGAGCCTCCAAATTGGAAGCCATCATCAAAGTCATGTTCCCAAACATCAAGAGTGGATTGAGCACTGCTTTCATCTTCACCTTCATCCCTATTTTCGGTGCATACACCGTTCCTTTGCTCGTAGGAGGAAAGGATTCTACGATGATAGGAAACATCATCGTAGACCAGGTATCGAAAACCAGGAACTGGCCGTTGGCGTCTGCCTTCTCCATGGTGCTGACCTTCATCTCATTGGTCGGTGTATTCTGGATGCTCTACAACGGCAAGCGTGAACAGATGCAGTCCAAGAAGACAACCCAACAATCCCTTGAGCAGAACATCAAGAAGCACCATCTGATACGAGGTGAGAAATGAACTACCATACCTATAGCAAAAAAAGTTCTGTCTCATTTTCTTATACTGTGTTGGCACTTACCATCGTATTTCTTTTCATCCCTCTGTTTGTGGTGGTTTTTTTCTCCTTCAACAGTGCAAAAGGAATGCAGTGGCAGGGAGCATCACTTATCTGGTACGAAAAACTTATCTTCGACAGCCCGTCGCTTTGGGCAGCCTTCAAAAACAGCTTGATCATTGCGCTGACCAGCAGTTTGACTGCCACCATGTTGGGGACCTTGGCCGCCATCGGCATCAAATGGTACCGATTCCATGGAAAAAGCTACATCACGACGATCAGTTATCTGCCCATGGTACTCCCGGAAGTCATCATAGGTATCTCCATGCTCATTTTCTTCTCCGCTGTAAAGATTCGCCTGGGTATGTTCACCATCTTTGTCGCCCATACCACCTTCAACCTCCCGTTTGTATTCATGATGGTTTCAGCTCGACTTGACGAGTTCGACTATTCAACGGTGGAAGCTGCAAGAGATTTGGGTGCAAATGAAAGACAGACCTTGACCAAGGTAATCATTCCCTCGGTCATTCCTGCAATACTTTCAGGCTTTCTGATGTGCATCACCATGTCTCTCGAGGACTTTGTAATAACGTTCTTCGTATCTGGGCCTGGCTCGGGTACGCTCCCCCTCTATGTGTATTCAATGATCCGCTATGGCGTATCTCCGGTTATCAACGCACTGTCGTTCGTCATGATACTCGGTACTATGGTCATCGCATTCACATTCAGGAGATTTCTTAAGACTGTGGCTGCAAGCAGCTAAGGTTTGGAGGCAACATCTTTTCAGGAGGTGCTTTATGCACAAATCCCCCACTATCGCAACGGCCTTGACCATACTTTTGGTGTCAATTTTTTTGATAAGCTGCCAAAAGGATTCTCCAAGTCAAGGAAAGCTCTATCTCTACAACTGGACCTACTACACACCAGATGCAATCGTGGAGCAATTTGAGAAAGAAACGGGAATTGACGTGATCATCGACAATTTCGCCTCCAATGAAGAGATGTTTGCCAAAGTGATGGCAGGTGGGAATGAGGGATATGACATCATATTCCCTTCCTCCGATTACACCTCCATCATGATCAAACTGGATCTCTTGGAAAAGCTTGACCACAAGAAAATTCCAAACCTCAAGTACATCGATCCCCTAATCAAGGAAAAAGCAAGCTATGACCGAAACATGGACTATAGCGTGCCCTATTTCATGGGATCCAGCGGTATCGCAGTCGATACGTCAAAGGCTCCTGAAGGCTATGCCAGGGATTGGTCCATCTTCAGTGATGAACGAATGGATGGCAGGATGTCGATGCTGGATGATATGCGAGAGGTTCTTGGAGCCGCACTCAAACATCTTGGATACAGTGGAAACACCACCAATGAGCAAGAACTTTCTCAAGCCAAAGATCTGATTGTCACTGAATGGAAACCCAATCTAGTGAAATTTGATTCTGAATCCTTTGCAAAGTCTTTCAGCAGAGGCGAATTCTGGGTGTCTCACTGCTATCCTGAAAATGTGTTCGCTGAAATTCCTAAAGACCAATGGGACACCATCGATTTCTTCATTCCTCCTGAAGGAGGCATGATGTATATCGACAACATGGTCATTCCCAAAGGTGCAAAAAACAGCGAGGCGGCCCATGCATTCATCAATTTCATTCACAACCCTAAAGTATATGCCCAATTCCTTGATGAATTCAGCTTTCCTCCAACTACGAACACTACAGCATCAAAGTATATGAAAAACCACTCGTTCGCCTTCACATCTGAGGATATGAGCAATTCAGACAACATTATGGATTTAGGTCAGGATCTTGAAAAATACAATACACTTTGGCAAATCATCAGGTACGAGCCATAATTTTACGTATATTTATGCATTTTATTTTCATTTCATTTAGAATTTCTCTTGCCAATGGGATTTGTAGCAGGTAATCTGGAACAAATCCTCTTGGGAGAGAATTGCAATGAATAGTTACAATCTTATTACGTCCTTGGCTTTCGCCTTGTACCTTGGCTTGATGTTGAGCATCGGTTTCGTCACCTACAAGAAGACACGCAGCACCGCCGATTTCTTTCTTGGTGGGCGTTCTGTCGGCCCTTGGTTCACAGCCCTCAGTGCTGAAGCCTCCGATATGTCAGGCTGGCTCTTGATGGGTCTTCCCGGCGTAGCCTATTTTACCGGGCTCCAGGAGGCTTTCTGGACAGCAACTGGATTATTGGTGGGAACTTACCTGAACTGGCTGTTTGTTGCCAAACGCATGAGAAAATATACCATTCATGCAAAAAACTCCATCACCATTCCTGAATTCTTGACCAACCGGTTCCATGACAAGACAAAAGTGCTACAAACCATCAGTTCAATTTTCATACTGGTATTTTTTGTCGTATATACAGCAAGCGGCTTTTTGGCCTGTGCCAAGCTCTTTTCCTCGGTGTTCGGCATGAACCACTATGTAGCGCTCCTTCTTGGTGTTGCCGTCATTCTGGGATACACCCTCTTGGGCGGATACCTTGCAGTGGTTGCCACCGACTTTATGCAAGGAATGCTCATGTTCATTGCTTTGGTTGCAACTGCAATCATTGCTGTAGGGCTGCTGGGAGGCCCTGGGGACACCGTAGCCAGACTCTCAGAATTCGGCGCCCAATTCGTGAACCCCTTCGTTGCAGAAGAAGGTTCCTCCTACGGATTTTTAGATATACTCTCAGCCCTTTCCTGGGGGCTCGGGTACTTCGGCATGCCACACATCCTGATCAGATTCATGTCAATACGAAGCAACTCAGAAATCAAGGCATCAAGAAAAATTGCCATGATCTGGGTTTCTGTCGCCATGGCTGCAGCTCTTGTCGTTGGTGTTGTAGGCAAAGCATTCCTTCTGCCTGTCGTGTATGAGAGCCAAAGTGCTGCAGAAGCTGTATTCATCGCAAGCATGCAGAAGATTTTCCCCACATTCATAGCTGGCTTTTTCCTCTGTGCCATACTAGCGGCAAGCATGAGTACTGCAGACAGCCAACTTCTGGTTGCTTCTTCAGCTTTCAGCAAAGACATTTACAAAGCTTTCTTACGAAAAGAAGCTACAGACAAAGAAACCCTGGCAGTCAGCAGAATCACTGTAGTGGTCATCACCATCATCGCAATCTTCCTTGCCATGGACCCCTCAAGTTCCATTTTCGACATTGTAAGTTATGCATGGGCGGGATTCGGAGCCATTTTTGGACCGGTCATACTTGCAAGTCTCTTCTGGAGAAGAGCATCCAAAAACGGCGCCATAGCCGCCATGATCAGTGGAGGAGTAACTGTCGTCGTATGGAAACAACTCTCCGGTGGGCTTTTCAATGTGTACGAACTGCTTCCAGGTTTCATCATCGCTTCTCTTTTCATGATTGTCTTCAGCTTGCTGGAAAAACATCCTGATGAAGCCATGTTTGCTGATTTCGATGCGTTTACACATATCGAAGACTGATTCATTTTTCATGC
>JAQVVB010000118.1 GCA_028699215.1 Sphaerochaeta sp.
GTACCATCACTTTTCCCATACACTACATCGCCTACCAAAGGATGTCCCAATGAAGCAAAATGGACTCTGATCTGATGTGTCCTTCCTGTATGCAGTGTTATGCGCACAAGAGCATACCCCTCATATTGTTTCAAGACCCTATAGTCGGTTAGAGCATTGCGACCTTCTTCAGCAGAGCAGACAGTGAATTTCTTCCTGTCTTTTTTATCCCTGCAGAGATTGGCTTCAATCGTTCCTTGTTTTTTTGGAAAATACCCCTTGGCAAGTGCAATATATATCTTGCTGGTCGTGTGTTCTTTGAATTGAGCTGAAAGAATCCGATGGCTTATACGATTACGTGCAACAACCATGACACCGCTGGTGTCTTTATCAAGACGATGCACAATCCCCGGACGTATGGCAGGAGAAAGCAACGTTGAAGCAAAATCTTCATCCTTATCACCCTCTTTATCCCATGCTTCCCCTATCTCAGAAGCAAATCCTTCTCCATAACGATACAACAGTGCATTGACCAAGGTATCTTCATAATTACCATTGGCTGGATGCACCACCATCCCTTGTGCTTTATTGATGACAAGAAGATCATCATCTTCATGGATAACAGAAAGTGCAATGTTTTGGGCTTTCAACCCCTCAAAAAACTCCTGACTATAGATGACAGTGATCACATCACCTTTTTTAACGTTCTTGCTCTTTTTAGCCATCTTGCCATTAAGGTAGATTTCCGTGGAAGCCTCACTGAGTGTCGAACGTCCTATCTGCTGGGTTTGAGACGCGAGATAGGCATCAAGTCGTACTTTACCTTCGACATCTTGAACTACAACTTCTACACGTCCCTTCCGAATTGCCACTATTTTGCCTGCACTTCACCGATGATGTAATCGGCAACTGAAATACCCAAGGAGAGCACCGAAGCAATGCCGCCTTGAATCAAAAGAGCATTGAGCGGAGTGCTGGCTTCACTAATCATGTTTGAAGACACGGCAACGTTATACGCCAGTGAAGAGACTGCCATGGTGATGACCAAGGATCCGAAAAAGAGTATTTCCCCTCTTCTCAGTTTATACGTCCACAGGGGAAACTCATTCTCTTCATATGGCTCATACGTAGCTAACGGTGTTCCTGTAATGGGCAGAAGAGAAAACACCAGAAACAACAACACCAAAAGTGCAATACGTCTATGCATCATTTGTACTCCCTTGGTCCAAATAATCGAGTTCCTATTCTGATTTGCGTTGCACCTTCTGCGATAGCCAAAGGAAAGTCAGAACTCATGCCCATACTGAGGGTTTTGAAACAGAGCTGGGGATAGCGCATCGTACAGACATCCTGCAGGTTTTTGAGATGGGCGAATGCCGTCCGGATCTCTTTTTCTCCTCCATGTAAAGGTCCCAATGTCATGAGTCCTTGTACAGAGATGTTTGATAGGTCAGAGATGGTATCGAGCGCTTCATAGAGCGACCGTTCATCTTCAAATCCGCTTTTATTCTCTTCTTCACTCGTATTGAATTGTAAAAGAATAGGAGTGACCTTTCCGATTGCAAGACTGGCTTCATTGATTTTCTGTGCCAATTTCAAGGAATCAACACTATCGATGGCATCTACCAGGGGAACGATTTTTTTTACTTTGTTGGATTGTAAGTGCCCGATAAGATGCAATTGCATGCCTTCAGGACGGAGAGAAGGAAATTTTTCCATTACTTCCTGTACTTTATTCTCTCCAAAAAGATTTTGGTTGCATCTAAAAAGTGAAAGTATCTCATCATAAGGATGGTATTTACTTACAGCCATCAAATGTATGTCACTCAAAAGCCTTCCGCTTTTTTCAGCAGCTGATGATAAATCTTTCAATATGTCGTCCAATCGTTCTTGTATGGTCATCGCACTGTCCTTGTCATCGATGTAAATTCTTGGCAGCCTGTTTCAGCTTGTTCTTACTCTTTTTGAGTCTGTCACGATAATCGCGAAAATTCATCCTCAGCAACTCAAATTGCAGCCGAGTCTCTTCATTAGCAGAAGTGATGGAGGGAAAGGCATTCAAGAAGTGCCTTGAGGTTTGTTCCAGACGAAGTTTCATTTCTTCGCGTTCAACATCAAATTTTGCTCGTAAGGCATCGAGCGAAGCAGAAGCACCTTGTACTCGTATAAGTTCAATACGTTCTTCAAGTTCCTTACCTTTTCGTTTGAATTCTGATAGTTGCTTTTGAAAGGAGGTCATTCTGACTACACTTGAAGTGGTGTCTACACATAATGAAACCAGAATTACTTTCGAAACAGGTTGTAACACCACTTGCGGAATCATGGAGACAAGGTTGACCACCAAAGGATGCACCCCATACAGAACCACTACTCCCATAATCCCGAAAAGTGTAGAATTGAGTAAGCAAACCCTTCCTCTGATGTTACCGAAATTCTTTGAATAATCCCAAAGTTTGGCATGAAAGAGTGTTTCCAATAAATAACTGGTCAGATATTCAAGGACACTGGTGCTGATCATTGCCAGGAAAAACACCAAAAGGGGCAACTCCTTTATTCCGGAAAAGCTTGATAATACTATCAAAGCACCAAACCCATAGATAGGAAGATACGGCCCATGGAGAAACCCGCGGTTGACAAACCGTTTCAAAGGAAACGAGCAGTAGATAACCTCACTGATATACCCAATGATGGAATATAGAAAGAAATATATGATTATCCGATCGAGTTGCATCCTAACCTCCGAGTCAGTTCACACTATACTCAATCCAAAGACACTGGGCAACTGTTGCTTTTCATATGGATATCCATCGTATCACCCAAAAAAAATAAGCGCACCCTTTAAAGGTACGCTTATGACCGGAGAGGGATTTGAACCCCCGACCAGTTGCGTGTAAGGCAACAGCTCTCCCGCTGAGCTATCCGGCCGACTTGAGAGAAGTTATCACAAAGGCCATTTACATGTCAACCATTACCAAGAAAAAACGCGTTTTTATATGGAAACAACCCCATCGAATGCTTTTGCATGCAATGGGGCTGCATCCTTTCAAATCACTTTTTCGGTAGATTGTTTGTATCCTTGAGCAAGACATCGTGAGCGCCTCCCTCAATGATGCTTGTCGAAGAAACCAAGGTAAGTTTAGCCTTCTGCTGTAGTTCACTGATGCTCAAGGCGCCACAGTTGCACATGGTGGAACGGACTTTGCTCAAGGAAACCTGAACATTGTCTTTCAACGGACCAGCGTAAGGAACATAGGAATCGACTCCTTCAACAAAGGAGAGTTTTCCGTCTCCACCGAGGTCATACCGCTGCCAGTTTCTTGCACGAGCGGAACCTTCACCCCAATACTCTTTCATATAGGAGCCTTTCACATTGACCTTTTCTGTGGGACTCTCATCAAACCGGGCAAAATACCTACCAAGCATGAGGAAATCAGCACCCATTGCCAAAGCAAGGGTCATATGATAGTCAAGGACTATTCCTCCATCAGAACAGATGGGGATATAAACACCCGTTTTCTTGAAATATGCATCTCGTGCAGAAGCTACTTCAATCAAAGCAGTAGCCTGCCCTCTTCCAATGCCTTTGGTCTCTCTGGTGATGCAGATGGACCCTCCACCGATACCTACTTTAATGAAATCAGCACCTGCTTCTGCAAGAAAGTCAAACCCTTCAGCATCGACGACATTCCCCGCTCCTACCTTTACCGTATCACCATAGTTCTTTCGTATCCATTGCAGCGTCTTTCTCTGATACTCAGTGAACCCTTCAGAAGAGTCGATGCATAAAACATCTGCGCCACTTTCTACAAGCTTGGGAACCCTCTGTTCAAAATCTCTTGTATTTATTCCTGCTCCAACGATATACCGCTTCTGGTTATCAAGAAGTTCATTAGGGTTTTCCTTATGGCTGTCGTAGTCTTTTCGGAATACAAAATATTTCAATCGATTTTCATCATCCACCACAGGAAGGCTGTTCAGCTTATGATCCCAGATGATGTCATTGGCTTCACTGAGCGTCACGCCTTCCTTGGCATAGACCAGTTGAGAAAATGGAGTCATGAAAGAATGTATCGGGGTGTCATTTTCCATTCTACTCGGTCTCCAGTCTCTGCTCGAAACCACTCCCATGAGCTTTCCATTGGGACTGCCGTCATCGGTGATGGCAATGGTTGAATGTCCAAGTTTCTTTTTGAGATCGATGATGTCACGTAAGCATTGATCTGGCCGCAGGTTTGAGTCACTGGGTACGAATCCTGCTTTGAAGGATTTCACCTTGGCAACCATGTCGCACTCATCTTCTATGCTCTGAGATCCATAAATGAAGCTCAATCCACCCTCACGGGCAAGAGCTTGTCCCATAGCTTCTCCACTTACCGACTGCATGATGGCACTTACCAAGGGAATGTGGAGGGTGATGGAAGGTTTTTCACCTTTTGCATATTTCACCAAAGGGGTATCCAAACAGACTTTTGAAGGGATACATGCTTCGCTTGAGTATCCAGGTACCAGCAGATACTCACTGAAGGTGTGGGAAGGTTCGTCAAAAAAATAGGCCATTCTGAAATTTCTCCTATCAGGTTATGGCAATTCATTTTCCACATTTATAGGGCTTTGTGCAAGAAGCATGCAACAAATATTCATTAATTTGTTGCATTACTTTCCAACAAGCATCTTGCATATATACTTTGGCTTCTTACTTTGCTCAAACCATCTATTGTTGACGAATTTATGCAACACGATACTATGAAAGCCCAAGTTCTTGATTCAAAGCATCACGCTTTTTTGAGATACTCCAAGACATATTCGAAATCTCCGTCAATGGGATACATCGGATGCGATAGATTCCTATAGGGAAGTCGTGAAAAAACTTCATTGGTACTACCGTCAGTCAAGGCCATCATCGAACGTTTTGCTATTTTGCGTATCTCAGGTTCCAAATATCCCAATTTCACTACAATGCACTTGCATTTTTCAGGAACCACACCTAAAGCTTTCATCATTTCGGGGTCATAACAGCCTACATGAGAACCGGTGACCACCACATCCACCCCAGCTACATCAAGAAGGGCAAGGTCACTACCTTGTGCTTTTTCCCAATGCGGACAGAGAGCCTTTACACGGGCTCCACTGGTAATGGGAGTACTGGTTTTCGTATCAAAACGTGATCCAAGGCTCTCCGTAACGAGACCTCCAACACCAACTTCGAATGCCTGTTGTACGACTACAGGGTCATAGATACCTTGATAGCAAAGAGGAGGATCCAACTTTCCCAATACAGGGTCATTGATCACCATTTTCAAGAAATTGGTTACATCCTGTGAAGAACCTGCAGTAGGATTGTCACCACTGTCGCTGATGACCACCGGATATATCCCTGATAGGATGCTCTTCTTTGCAGCTGTGATTGCATCTGCACTCTCATGGGTCTCATTGTAAAAACCAAAATCATAACGCCTGGACCAAAATATCTCTGATAGCTGCATGGCGACTTCGTTCGCCAGATGTGCATCCTCTTCTGCAACCACCAACGCAGTGACTCCATTTTCTGCAACATCCGCCCAAGGAAACCCAAGAAGATAGGAACAGGCAAGAATTCCTTTTTGTTTCTCTGCAGAACGCAGATATCCGATCAAATCCAACATAGGTTGTACACTCGTCTCCGACTGCTCTCCTGCTATGAGGATGGGAAGATGCACTGCAGCCATCACGGGTTTCAATCCCTCTTTAAGCGTCTTGATCACCATCTGTGCAGCATGGATCCCCGTCTCATACGTATCAGTATGAGGAGCACACTTGTAACCGACAAACCCATTGCAATGCTCAAGCATCGCTACAGTCATTGTCGCATGCATATCCAAAGAAGAAAAAATAGGTATGGTTGGACAAATTTTCCGTATGGCCTGCAACAAATCACCTTCTGCTTCGCCTAATCCTTTCACCCGCATGGATCCATGCAAAGAGAGACACAGCGCATCAAGAGGCAAGCTTTTTTCGATATATCCTAAAAACTCCTCTTTCAGTTCCTTATAATAGGAGAGATCCCATTCTCCATTGGGGACGGCACGGGCTATCAAGGAGGGTATCACCTCTATGCCTGCTGCTTGCAAAGTAGCTATTGCACCACTGATTGAATCATTCCCTTTATGAGACAGTAAATCGTTGCCTCGTCGTACCCAGATATCCTGTCTACCACAAACCAAAGGATTGAAGGTATCGGATTCATGATGCATTCCGCCTACCAAGACACGTAGAGCCATATATAACCTCCATTGATGATACTAGTTCCCCTATTACTTACTTTGTCAGATGATTCCCTGTAACAGTGCATTCCATTTTCTTTGGTCAGGTTCTGCACTCCCCACTTGGGGGACACGATACAGATGATCCAAAATCAAATCAGCTGCTCCTTCAGCAGGATCGAACAGGGTATCATGAACAAGAATCAACTCTCCTTCCCACTTGTTTTGGAACCAAGAGTCCTTCAGAGTTGTCTCCAAAAGATCCGCTATGGTTTCCTTGTAGGGAGAAGATGCAAGAAATCCACCCACATACAGACTTCTAGGATCAAAAATACTGATTGAACAGAATAAATCAGAAAACAAGTGCTGGATCAAATTCTCCCTGACACCAGCATCCTCATCCATTTTCAACAAATCAGAGAAATCCACATCACTTTGTGCATTGGACTCAGTACCCATCAACGCACTGCTGCGATATTCTCCACTGCGAGAAAAAGAACCTCGGTACAATTCGCCTTTGATGACTACTCCCAACCCAAGTCCAATCGTAGGAATTCCTTCAGGGACATCTTCGCTTTTGTGTTTTCTGGAGAGAAGATAGAAATAACAGTCGTTTTGATCATCGTTATTGAATAAATACTTTACAGCACAACAATTTGCATCATTTTCAAAAATTACAGGAAACGGAAATTTCTCAAGAAAACCAGAGAATTGCACCTGATCCAAACCATGAGTCCAGCACTCTTGGATACAGGTATTGCCCTCCAAAACGATAGCAGGAACAGCAATGCACACACCTAACAAAGGAACCGACTCACAAAGCGAAACAGCTTTTTCAATGACTTCTTCAACCAATTTTTCAAACTGATTCCGATTTTTTGGACCTTCCTTGGTAGTATACGGTAATTCTGCCTTGAACACTTGAAACCCGGTGATGTCACTTATGTACATCCTATAGAGTGAGCTCATCATCTCAATTCCAACTACCCTGCCAAATTCAGGATTCAAGGATATCAAATTGGGTTTTCTCCCGATTTTTCCATGATTCTCTGGTACTGTTCCATTGGATTCAACATCAATGACCGATCCATTTTCCATCAATCGAGCCACATTATAAGTGACTGTGGAGTTCTGCAACCCAAGTTCATGGGCTATTTGCACACGACTTGACATGTAGCGTCGCAATAAATTGAGAATCAAGAGCGCATTGGCTTCTTTCTGATATTGGCTGTTTCCTACAATTTTCATATGCTCATACCAGCTTTTTTATATTTGATAC
>JAQVVB010000119.1 GCA_028699215.1 Sphaerochaeta sp.
ATACGAACCAGACGCAGAAAAAACTGGCGGAACTTACTGAAATGCTTGATCTTACCGGGGCTTGGAATCTGGAAACCGATTTCACCTCATTATTGGGTGAGTTGGGTCTGTATGGAATCATGCAGGAGCACATGTCTACACTCTCTGGAGGCATGCAGAAAAAAGTCGCCATCGCTCGGTCACTCAGTGCAAAACCAACGCTGTTGTTGCTTGATGAACCTACCAACCACCTTGATATTGAAACCATCGAATGGCTTGAGAAATACCTTACCCAGAGTACCATGACCATGATCATAGTGACTCACGATCGTTACTTCCTCGACAGCGTGTGCAATTCCATCCTTGAACTCGATAAGGGAAGCATGTACCTTCATCCCGGTTCATTCTCGTCCTATCTTGAAAGGCGGGCACAACGGCTGAGCATGATGCAGAAAGAACAGGATCGGCTCACCACCATTCTTCGCCGCGAACTTGAATGGCTCAAACGGGGGCCGAAGGCAAGAACAGGCAAGGACACCAACAGAAAGGATAGAATCGGAAAAATGTTGGATGCTCAAAAGGACGTCTCTGCTTCCAGCCAGACAAGTTTCACTTCTTCTTCAAGGCGAATGGGAAAGAAAATCCTGGAAGTGAAACACATTTCCAAGGCGTACGGCGAAAAGAAAATTCTTTCCGACTTCTCCTTCTCCTTCACCAAAGGACAGAAAATCGGGGTGGTGGGAATGAACGGTTCTGGAAAATCCACCCTATTGGATTTGCTTTGCGGTCATGTGCTTCCAGATTCAGGGGAAGTAGATGCAGGAGTAAACACCCTATTCGGCTACTATGACCAAAGCGGCAGAAATCTGGACAGCGATAAGAGCATCCTTGAGTTTGTTGAAGATATCAGCGAACGCATCACCCTCAGTGCAGACCAGATTGTAAGCGCTGCACGTTTTCTCGAGATTTTCGGATTTCCATCGTCCATGCATCGGAATGCCATAGCAACGTTATCGGGGGGAGAACGCCGAAGGCTCTACTTGGTTTCACGTCTCATGGCGAATCCAAACTTCTTGATGCTCGACGAACCAACGAATGATCTGGATCTCCAGACCATGGAGAACCTTGAGCAATACGTACAGGATTTCGATGGATGTGTCCTGGTAGTATCGCACGACCGCGCATTTCTTGACCTTACCTGTGAACAACTCTTTGTACTGGGGATGGATGATGAAAAGGTTGTCTCCTACCCTGGACCGTATAGCGAATGGAGGGGGCATCTCCAAGCCAAACAGGAAGAAGAGGAACTACAACAACTCCTTTCAAAAAAGGAAGAAACCCCTGCATCCATCGACAATAGACAGAAAAGCAATAGAAAAGGATTGAGTTTCAAGGAGAAAAAAGAACTCGAACAACTCAATGAAGCTATAGAGACGTTACAAGCTTTACAACAGCAATTGGAAGCAAGTTTTGCGGATGCACTTTCCACTCCATTGGGAACGCTTGGAGAAAGGACGCAGGCTTATCATGCAAATATCGAAAAGTTGGATGCTATGGAAAACCGCTGGTTGGAATTGGCCGAAAAAGAATAATCGGATGAATAAAAGAACACTTTTTCTCTGCATGTTGGGAATTTTCATTTCCACCCTATGTGCTTCGCCTTTGAAGACGCTTCAAATGGGAACAGGAAACGACTGGTATACGCTTGGATTGGGAAACAACCTTGATGACGGGCTCTCCTTTGGTGGTCATATATGGGCTACAACTGAAAATGATTTAGCAATCCGTCTTGATTTGCTTGGATATACCGATCGTTTGGACAGCCAATTGCGCTACGATGAGCTGAATCTGACTACCAGCTATCCCATCACGCTCAATGCTTCTCCTTTGACGTTTTTACTCATTCCACAAGCTGGATTCACTTTGGAAGGGAATCTGGGATTCGAATCCATCCAGAATTCCTATCACAGACTTGTTGATCGTGATCAAGTGCATCTCACCTATGATGAGCAAACCGTTGACGCCCACCTACTCTTAGGCGCTACGGTTTTGGGATCAATACCTTTTTCCTGGGGCTCTCTCGGTCTGGAAACATCCTATCGACACACGTTTGCCTGGGAAGGGAAAACCCAAGCGTTGGTGAGTTTTTCACTCGACAATGCATTGACCATCAAGGGTGGGTATACACTCATGACCGGTTATGAAGAGGGCACAGCCCATCTTGAGATGCTTTCCCGTTTATCAGGCCCCACCTTTGCATATACCTTCAACAGCGGCCTTTTCTTCAACTCCTGGGAATATCATAAAAACAGTGGTTCTTCCTATGGGATTTTCGGTGTTGACGTCATGGAACTTTTCCAGGAAAAGAAATTCAAAAGCAAGGACTTCTCCTACTCGATGGGTTTCTTATATGATGGACAAGGACAGCAAAACAGGTCCTTCTCCCTGACAAACGATGAATTCGTATTGGAAATACGCCACAAAAACGGCCCTCTCTTCAATGCCATGGATGAACAGGAAAAACGCATGACCGTGGCTTCTTGGATGGTGGGATATCATCGAGAACTCTACGCCAGTGAAATGATACATCCCTACTTTAAGATAATGGGTGGACTTGAACGGTTCAATCTTGAAATAAACTATATCACCGAAGTTGAAGGAACACTTCCCGTTCTCGGAATTGAAGCAGGTGTCCAACTAGGAAAAAGCGGCCTTTGGGTCACCGGTTATGACAGCTATCGCCCCCGTGTAACGGCTTCTGCCCAGTATGTATTCGGTACTGATTCCCTCCACAATACCGATGATGATTTTTCAGTTCATACAGGTCCGTGGATTTTGATGCTCGGGATCGGTCTTGATATTGAACACGACAGTAGCTCTACAAACTAGGCATTTCTCCCACATTCTTATCACTTTCATTTTTTTGGTACCAGCGGTATTGTTTCTGAATGCCTTATAATATATCGTATGTTATATAACACTTGATATAAAAGGAGAGCGATACTGCCATGCCACCAAAACAAAAAATCACCAAAGAAATGATTTTCGAAGCCTGCATGGAACTGGTTCGCAAACAAGGATATGAAAGTCTCAACACACGGAGCATCGCTCACCAAATCCATTGTTCAACCCAACCCATATACAGCCGTTTTGCAACCATGGAAGAACTCAAGCAAGCCCTATACATACATGTGGGAAATTACTTCAACACCTATGTCAGCAACGTAGCCCAAGGAAAAGATTTCTTCAAACAGATAGGCATTGCATACATCACCTTTGCAAAAGAAGAGAGCAACCTCTTCAAATTTCTCTTCATGTCCGAATTTTGGGCTCTCAAGGATTTCTCCGACATGTTCAGCGAAGAAGAAAACCAGCAAGTAGCCTACGCATTGTCCCAAGGTCTCAAAATCACCTTGGAAGACGCAAAAAACCTCTATATGAAAATCTGGATATTCACGCATGGCATCGCATCCATGGTAGCTACAAAGAGCATAGCTCTCAATGAAAAAGAGATATCTTCCATGCTTGCCCAAGTTTTCTCGGCATTTCTTCAATACACCAAAAACAATACCAATTAACAAAAGGAAAAAACCATGATTGTCTCACTGCTTATCGTAGCGTTCATCGCTGTTGAACTTGTGCTTCTCTTCGCATCCTTGAAAAAGGGTCAGGTGCTTCACAAAGAAAGGTTCTTCACCCGTCTTAGTGAGCTTTTTTCATTGCTCCTGCTATCACTCACCCCACTTGTCACCTTCTCTTCTGGGTGGTATGGGCTGTATATCTTTTGTATTGGAGCAATCTTGCTCAATTGCTTTGGCCTCGTGAGAAAAAAGCAAGTTGGCTTCACCAAATCAAAGATGATTCGTCGTGCAATTGCATCAATCGTACTGCTCCTTGTGGTCAGTTTCCCCCTCTTTCTTTTTCCTTCCAACAAGCCCCTTCCTACAACAGGTACACGTAAAGTCCTAACACAAAGCTACACCTTCACCGATACCAGTCGAGAGGAGTATTTTACTGAAGAAGAGGACGACAACAGACAGGTGAGTGTGCAGTTCTGGTATCCAGAACAAACCAACAAGAGCTATCCTTTGGTCATTTTCTCGCATGGAGCGTTTGGATACCGCATGAGCAATTTCTCAACCTATGAAGAACTCGCCGGTAACGGGTATGTTGTGTGCAGCATAGACCATACCTACCACTCTTTTTTCACAAAACAGGCAGACGGGACGCATGTAGTGGGTGATTTTGCCTTCATCAATGAAGCTGTACAAGTAACCAACAACCAGATTGAAAAAGAGCAACTCTACGAGCTGGAGAAGAAATGGATGGATATCAGAACCAAGGATTTCATGTTCGTACTTGATCAGATCAAGAAAAATGCAATGCAAGCCTCTTGGTTCACTGAGATCGATTTGGACCATATAGGAGCAATGGGGCACTCCATGGGTGGAGCCACAGCGGCCTGGGCGGGAAGAAACACCGACTCCATCGATGCTGTTGTTGTTCTGGATGGGACCATGATGGGAGAGCGAACAGGATTGAACACCCTGAATAAGGACACATACCCTACCCCTATCCTCAATTTCTTTGCAGAAGACCATTACGAGCAGGCCATTTCTCAGGACACTCCCTATGCAAACCTGGTGATCCATGAGAACAACCCTCTCTCATATCAAGTGGTGATCCGTTCTTCAGGACATCTCAATTTCACCGATCTTCCACATCATTCTCCTATCTTGGCATCCTTGTTGGGAACCGGGAAGATCGATGCTGAGTATTGCATCACCACCTACAATGCCATGATCCTTGAATTCTTTGATCATTTTTTGAAAGGAGCCAACTCGATTATTCCCCGAGAACGCTTGGTCTGAACGCTGAGACCAACTGTTCTCCGTTGAGCCCCAATGAGAAACGAAACAGTTGGTCATATAGGCTGTAACTGAGCATGACGAAAGGTTTGACACTCGATGAAGCGCCTCCAAAAACCAATGTAGAGGTAAGTCTTGCACTCAAGACGAGCTCATCCTTCCAAACGAAACGGGAATCATCAAGGTACAAAACACTTTGTGCTGATAAGGAAAGGCCCAATCCAGTAAACCCTCCGTATGGAATAGGCTCGTCAAACAGACCCAAGGGAAGATGATATCGTAAAGAAAGCCTGGCTTTGGCTTCCCCATCTCCCTTGGAGGGAAACGATCCATCCAAAAGGAGAACTTGGCCTAGGTTTCCTTCATTGATAGATGCCAAGGAAAGCTGGAATTGCAGCATCTGATGGGTGCCGAGGATACGACCTTGATAGGCTGCATTTCCAAAGGCAAGATACCTGAATAGGTCGAACCCATGGTAAGCTATGGCCTGAGCTCCCGCGGAGAAGGAAAAGAAAGGAGCTCCAAAGTAATCCTTTGGAGTAGTCCGTTCACTCCTTGCATACCCTAATGAAAGAGAAATGGAAGCATTCGTTGTATTATCTGACCGTGCATACCCGATGGTGGGCACCAACAACACCTGGGAAAACCCATCGATTCGTGTTTTGTTGACAAGCGGGAGGGTAAGCGTCGTTTCAAAGGAATCCGTACTACCGAGTTTCAAATCAAGAGCAAGAGAGAAAGGTCCTGGATTGTAGAGATACTCCATGCTTGAAAGCACCTGCTCTTGCTCGAAACTCCATCCGATCTGACCTATAAGACTCTGTTTTCCCAGCAGGCTTTTCATATGAACATAGACACCTGGTTCAAATGCATTATCCTGAACAAAGGGAAACGGCAGAATGATGTTCAAACGAGGATGATCGATATAGCGGGAAACGGTAAAAGAGGTGTTTTCCTGAATCGTTTGTGTTTGTATCCGGCTGGGGTTCATCTGCACAAAAGAAGGTTGGAGCATTGCTACAGGAATCTTTTTTACCGCATAACCTTTGGAAGTATACGTCTGATAATACAGCACATCCCCTTCAATGACTGATCCGAGCACCCCTTGCGGGTCATCTAGCAACTTTTCCACCAGGTCTGTGGAAAGAGTATACCGATAGAGGGCAAATCCTCCATCATGATCGGAAACAAAGAAGATGGTATCATCATCGATGATCCGAGGACTTCTCAATTCACTTGAAGTGGGACCCAATAAAACAAGAGGAGCTTCTCCATCCTTGATGAAAAGAAGCGATGAATTTCCACCCTCTTCCAGGACAGCTACAAGAAACGATCCATCATGTGCAAGCTGTGGCTCAAATACACTCCCCTCAGCTGGTTCATAAAGAATTTCAATAGCTCCATTCTGCAGATCTATTTCAACCAGACGATGACGATCACCAATGCGCTGAATCGCGACCAGACGGTTTTCATCACTATCAAGAGCAGGATGGGAGAGTATCTGTTTGAACGTAAGCTGGGTAAAGGTATCATGTTCCATATCATAGCGGTACAGATCACTGTAACTGTTGGGAGCGAGAGGCAAGGAAGCGGGATGGGTTTCATCACTAGAGAGGAAGGAGAAGACTGAAAACGTACTGCCGATGGCTAATGACTCCCTATCGTAGACCGGAATACGGGAAACCAGTTTGGGAATGCCATCTTCTTGATAATCCACCACTGCTCCTCCTTGATCCGGAGTATAGGTAAAACCCAGCAATCCGTTTTTTGTAGGAGTGACAAGATAATAGTCCCCAAACTCATCAGGAGAGAACAATGTCCCCATCGAGCTGTTTTTACTGAGAAGGGCTCGTTGTTCCTCCAGAGCGAGGGCGAAAAGTTCCTTGCCTGTCAGACCCGTCTCCTTTTTTATCGCATGTGATAAACCGAAAAAAGGAAACCACGTGAAATGTTCATTGATTCTTGTAAAGCTTTCCTGTGGGTAGTTGCGCATCAGGTAGTCGACCATCAGGTATCCGGTGCTGTAACTCCTTCCGCTGGGTGGAAAAGATGAACTATAACGTCCCTGACTAAGACTCCACATGGATTCTTGTAGTAACGGAGCTTGCCAGGTGAGCGCGAAAAGAGAGGAATCCCCCCTTCCCCCCTGTGCATATGCGGTCTCCGTATAGGTGGTTATCCCTTCCATCCACCAGAGGGGCATGAGAAGGGTATTCATGGCGGGTACTTCAGGACCAAAGATCCTCAGATACTTTGCAGGTCCCACCGGTGCGGTAAGATGAAGATAATGGGTCAATTCATGGGTATAGAGACTTTTCAGCCAATCGGAAGTACGTCCTCCTAAAAATCGATCGACCGGACTGGTGATGAAGAGAACGAGAGAAGAAGGGAACGGGGAGTAATAACCGTTTGAGAATGAAGTTCTTCCAGCAAGGATGACAGGAACCTTTCTTTTTGGCGAATGATTGAGTAAAAGGGAAAGTTCTTCGAAGGTTTCATCTGCAAAGGAGGCTACATGGAAGGCATACGCACTATCCCGTTCTTCAAAGATAATCGTGGTATGTTCTGTTTCCAAACGCTGCCAAACCGGAAAAGCCGCAAATAAACAGGAAGAAAAGAAGCAAATCA
>JAQVVB010000120.1 GCA_028699215.1 Sphaerochaeta sp.
CCTTGGTACCCTTGCTGTCTGCAGTTCCGATCTTGCTGAACCAGTTACCACCCTTTGTAAGGATGACAGGAATATTGGCCCAAGTCTCAACGTTGTTGATGACAGTCGGCTTACCCCAAAGACCCTTGACGGCAGGGAATGGTGGACGTGGCTGCGGCATGCCGCGGTGGCCTTCAATCGACTGAAGCAGAGCGGTCTCTTCACCACACACGAATGCTCCTGCACCAAGACGAATCTCAATATCAAAATCGAAACCGCTTCCGAGGATGTTTTCACCAAGCAAACCATACTCCCTGGACTGCTTCATGGCAACTTCCAGACGGTGGATTGCAAGAGGATATTCTGCTCTGATGTAAATGAAACCCTTGCTTGCTCCGATGGCCTTACCACAAATGGTCATTGCCTCAAGAACTGAATGCGGGTCACCTTCAAGGGTGGAACGGTCCATATAGGCACCGGGGTCTCCCTCGTCGGCATTACATACAACATACTTGATATCAGAAGAGACCTGCTTGGAGAAGTTCCACTTCATCCAAGTTGGGAAGCCTGCACCACCACGACCTCGTAGTCCTGCTGTCTTCAGCTCCTGAATGATATCGTCGCCGGTCATCTCAAAGAGAGCTTTTTCAAGGGCTTCATACCCTTCGCGGGCGATATATTCGTCGATGTTCTCAGGATCGATGAAACCACAGTTTCTCAGAACAATACGGAACTGTTTCTGATAGAACTGGATGTCTTCTACCTTTGCATGTTTGCGACTGGACTCTTTGTTGTAGAGCAAGCGGGTGACTTCACGACCCTTGATGATATGCTCGGAAACAAGTTCCTTAGCATCCTCAGGGGATACCTTTACATAAAAAGAGTCTTCAGGAAGAATCTTGACGATCGGGCCCTGTTCACAGAATCCGAAACAACCGGTCTTGACGACCTGAACTTCATCACCGACTCCCTGAGCTTTACACTCTTCTACAAGGTTCTGGTAAATCTGGTCTGAACGGCTCGACTCACAAGCTGTACCTCCACAGACCAAAATGTAGTTTCTGAAAGCCATTATCTACCCCCGTCCTTCGAAATGATGTCGGCAGCAGGACGATCAAACATGTGATCAGTCACCAGACTCTTGCCGATGATATGCTGTTCAACGATTTTCTTGACCGTAGCAGCATCTACTTTTCCATAAATGACATTGGGCATACCAGGAACAAAGACCTCAATGGTCGGTTCTACGTAGCAAAGCCCCATGCAACCGGTCTGTGTAACGGAAACATTTTCGATCTTGTTTTCGTCAAGGATCTGCAAAAAGGTGTCGAGTACGACTTTTGCACCTGCTGCGATACCGCAAGTACCCATTCCAACGACAACTCGACAATCCTTGCCTTCAATGTCGCGCTTTTGCAGTGCATTCTGCTTCTCATCTCTGAGCTTTCTCAGCTCTTCAAGCGTCATTCTTCCCATAGTTCTCGTCTCCTAAATAGTGCGCGTAAGCTCAGCTCATGCTTTTGACAATGTGTGCTCGATGTAAAACTGCTTCAGGTCCTCTTCCTGGGAAACCAGGAACTCTTTGAGTAGGTTCAACGTCCCACTTGTATTCAAAGGACCTAAAACGTCTTCAAGTTCAGTCTTGGAAAGTTCATATTCACCACTGCCTTTGCAGGTCGCAAGCGAACGCTTCACCAGCAGCTCTTCAGCTAACGGATGGCTCATCAAGACCAATATTGTTGAAGGCAAATCTCCAAATGGGGGAGTATCCATATGATTCAGATTAAAACTGAAAGAAATGGTAGTTCCTACACCCAATTCAGATTCCAAGGAGAAATCCCCGTTGCAAGCCTCACAGGCTTGTATGAGAAACGGCAATCCCAACCCTACTTTTCGTTTTACATGCTTGATCCCGTCCGTGTAGAAAGGATCCAACACTCTATTCTTAACTGCTTCATCCATTCCTTTTCCATTATCCCGTACCTGACAAACAAGTCTGGTATCGGTCTCTTCGAGGCTAAGCTCAACCCTCCGGCTTTCAGCTTCAAAAGAGTTTTGGACAATGTCCAACAGAAAATCACAGATAAAGACATGCATATAAGCTGTTTCCGCGCTCCTTATTTGAACTTTGTGATAATTCCGGCAATTTGGTCTTTGGTGACTTTGCCGAACACTTCTCCACCGACGGTCATGACCGGGGCGAGCCCACAACAACCAACACAACGAACAGCCTCAAGGGAAAAGAGACCATCCTGCGTTACTTCACCGAGATTGATGCCAAATTGATTGTACAACTCGTCAATGATCGGCTGGCCGCCCTTCAAGTAACATGCAGTCCCCAAGCAAACTTGTATGTTGTGCTTGCCAGGTTTTGTCAACTTGAAGAAATGATAGAAAGATACGACGCCCCAGATTGTAGCCAAGGGGACATCGAGCAGTTTTGAGACCTGATCTGCAGCCTCACGGGAGATGTAGCTTTGTTCTTCCTGCACCTTATGGAGAACCATAATGAGATTGCCCGGTTTGTCTTTCCATTCTGCAATGAACGAGACCAATTCGGGGGAGAACTTGAATTCGTTAGTGTCCGACATGTAACCTCCAGTACCCAAAATAACATTTAGCGTATCTTATCATTTTTTTAGTGCTTTTGTACATTAGATTAGTACACTTCAAAGGGAGTTTCGGTGTCGAAACCATGGTTTTGGTATTTTAATATTGACCAATTATTGGACTTAATGTACACTGAATCACATTAACAGGAGTTGAAAACATGAACAACGACCAACTTATACGAATCACACGATACTTCCGGTCCCTTAATCGTCTGAAGACCATCGGACTTGAGAAAGTGTTTGCACATAACCTAGCTGACGCTGCCGGCGTATCTGCAGCAATTGTTCGTAAGGATTTCTCACAATTGGGGATACACGGACAGAAACGTGGCGGTTATGAAATTCATGATCTACTCTCATCCCTAGGAGAAATCCTTGGAAAGGGAGACTCCCAGAACTGTATTATCATCGGTTGTGGACGAATTGGCAAGGCTTTGATGCACTACAACGGGTTCGAACCGGATGGAATTCGCATCGTTGCCGGTTTTGACAGTGACCCCTTGGTCTACAGCGATGCTTCACACCCTGTGCCCATCTACCCCATCAGCAGAATCGATGAAGTAGTGGAAGCCTTGGATGTAACTGCTGGCATCATCACAGTTCCTGAACAAGCAGCTTCAGATAGTTATGAGCGGTTGGTAAAAGCCGGCATCATGGGCATTCTGAACTTCAGCCCCATCACCCTCAAGCCACAGAAGATGGAAGATGGAACCATGCCTGTCGTACACAACATCAACATCGCTCTGGAACTCGAGCAGATCTTTTATGAACTCAAGTTTCCCAAGAACACCTGAAAGTCACTTTCTCTTGAGCGTAAGTAAGACAGGAAAATGATCGCTTACTCCGCAAAGAGTCGCCAGGTTCCAAGCCTTTGGCGTACCGTCGGTATTCAAACATATCGGCGGTACGACTATATCACAGGAGTCATACTCCCAACCTCTGTCGTCAAACAAACTTCCATTCCCCAAGAACTGATCATAATGATGCCAAGTTCCCCCATACCAATAGCTCCCCGGCTTCGAGAACGTATTGCTCTGGTCAAGGAACGGGCTATACCAAATATCTGAATAGATGTTCTGCTTCATACCGCTGATTCCCAATGAGCCATTTGCCATGAACGTTCTTGACACCTGCCATCTGGTTTCGATCAAGGCAGTCTGCACCAGACTGTTTTTGCTATAGGCATCAGGGTCTTCATTGAAATCCCCACAAATCAGGACATTGCTTCCTTCATACTTTCTTGTTGCCTGCGAAAGGCTGCGTGCAAGTTCAAGTCGGAGCGCTTCAGTCTCCGTGTACTCTCCCAACTGACTCTTTGCGTGCAAGGCAAACACCACCACTTCACCACTTGGAGTATCGAAAACCGCCTCCAGAATCGGACGGGCACCAATAACTGTGTGAACTACAACACGAATAGGTTTTTCTCTGCTTGCAATGGCAATGCTGATGGCACCCCCTTCTTCTTTGGCAACGGCATACCACTGGTATCCTTTACGGGCAAGATGCCGTTCCAGCAAATCCCTGACAACGTTCTCATGCTCGACTTCCTGAAACACCAACACATCACACAACCCTATCGCACGGTTGGACACCACTTCAGAGAGCGTTTTCAATCGTTGATGATAGGCTTGTGTAGTCCATGTTTTCGAAGGTTTGTATTCATCGTACTCAAAACCGTCCAACTGATCATCCATGATGTTCTGGACATTGTAGGTAAGCACCTTGAACTCGAACTGGTCGGAACTCAGGGAATCCAAGGTACATCCGAAGAAGAGGAAGGTTGATATAAGGAACAAAGGTATGCATTTTGCCATGGTATCTGATAAGAACCAAGCAAGCCCCTTTTGCTTCAGCTCTTGGAGTTCTTCCCCAAAGAGTAACTGAAATATAAAAGAGCCAAGGCATCCTGCATGTCAAATAAAGCGATGTCCATCTCACGTGACTTCAAAATCCCCTGTTTTAGATTCTCAAAACAAGGATCATACTCCACATCGGAATTGTCCAGAATCTCAATGCAAAAGGTCCGCAACCCTTCCCAATCCTGGTCAGAGAACATGGCATGCACGTTCTCATAGTCACTGTCAATCTGCGGCAAATCCCTTGCTTCGGTTAAAAATCCTGTCAAAAAGTCCTTGTTGCTTCCCGTGTTCATCTGTTCATAGAGCATTGACAACCGAGGAGAGCCGAACTTGAGAAAAGAGGCGATGACGGCATAGCGGGTCTGACGGAAGGTGGAACTCCTTCCCTGCTCAACGGAAAGGAAAAACTCCTGATAGAAGCTTCCTTCCTTATCCATGAACCGCTTGGCAATGAGATAGTCGATCACTTCATCAATATGCTTGGCAGAATGAGAGAGTTCATTTACCAGAGGAAGATACTCAGTGCTTTCTGTTATACGGGCAAGAGACTTGCTTGCCATAGACCTGACCGAAGACCATCGTCCATGGAGCATAAGCTGCACAAGGGTCTCCTTCGCTCTGAGTTCCTTTTTATAGGATCCCAAGGCGGCAATGGCATCCAACTGGACATAGGAGTCATCGTCACGTGCGACGTTGATCAAATCTTCCAACAACGATTTACGGGGCTTGTCTGCCAAGGCACGAACAGCTTCCACCTTATCTGAGGAGAAAGGAGAAGCAAGAATGGAACGCATCTCTCCTGTTGCCATATTGTTGAGGTTGCTTCCCAAGGAGAGCATGAGGAACCGACGTTTTGCAGGGTCTGTGGTTTTTTCGAGCTTCTCAATCATGGAAACAGCTTTCAATCCATGCATGGAGAAAATGACCTGTGCTGCAGCTTGTGAAGAATATGCCCCTACTTCCTGCAACCTGGTCGCCACCAAGGCTTCAATGACCGTCAGCGTAATGGCAAAGAGAAAAACCAAGGTATATCCATTGCCTGCAGCAGAACCATCCAAGGTAAAGAGCGATCTTGCTACATCTCCACTGTTTGCCAGCATACCACTGACAATACCAACGCCAAAGGCAATGATGGCAATGACGAAATTCACCATCGAATTGAAGGCAACTGCGTCGTCATCAGGCATGACCTGAGCGACCAAACGGAAGACCAAAAGGCTGATGAGAGCAACAAAAAAGTTGGTCAAGAACCCAAGTATGAAAAATAAAATGGGTGCTACTTCAGATGTGACCAAAGCCCAAAGCATAAAGAAGAAGAGGGAAAAAAGTGTGGACATGAATACAAGGGGACGACTGCCAAGCCTATCGGAAAAATGTTTGCTTACATAGCTTGCTGCAACAACGGCAAGCCCCAGTACGACAGAGTACAAAACCACGGTACTGTTGGATAAGGCAAGTTCAACCCGTAGAAAAGGAACGGTCAAACCAAAAATAACAGAGACAGCAGTAGAGAGCCATCTAAGCACCAGCCTTCTTCTGAAAGAAGCTTGGTTCATGGCTTCCTTGAACATGATGAAAACGTTGCGTCCTTTCTTGTGGGTTATGGTACTTCGGCTGGGAATAAGGGACATTTGATGGGAAGCAAAGAAGTTCATGATCGCTCCCACTATTTGCAAACCAACAAGACCCAACAAACCGGAAAACTGCTGGATTCCAAGCACCAAGGCAGTGATGGCACGAACGACCATGGAAGAACTCTGGTAGGCGACATTCACGTTGGCAACAACTTTCCCGCGGTTCGATACGCTGCTGATGCTCTTCAAGGTAAAATCATTGAGTGCAATCCCAATCATCCTGAAGATGTTGAACAGGGTATAGATGCCAAGAAGCAACAATACAGCACCATCTCCGGTAAGAAAAAACAGACCAAGATAACCGAAGCAGACAACTCCTCTGAGTTGCCAGACTCCAGCCTGCACCTTGATCTGGTTTTTTCCCTTGAAGATATGGGGAATGAAAGGAAGCACCACCCCTGCAATATAGCTTGCAGAGGCAATATAGCCTAAAGCAATATTACCCGCACCGAAATAAATCGCCAAAAGATAGACAATGGTATCACCAAGCAGGCTGTACGCCACTCCGTTATACATTTCTTGCAGATACATGTGTTTTCTGCCGATTTGTTTTTCTGCCTCGCTGAGGTATCTTGTTTTAGGCATAGTCTGCTACAGTTCACTCCTTGATTTCACAATCCTACTGACAAGGCCATACGAAAGCGCTTCATCACTGGAAAGCCAATGGTCGCGTTCTGTATCTGAATTGACCTCTGCAATGCTCTTTCCTGTTTCCTGTGCGATGAGCGCATCGAGTTTCTTCCTCAGTTTTTCCAAATGAAGGGCATGGATTTCAATATCTGTAGCCACTCCCTTCATCCCGCTCATGGGCTGATGGATCAGATAGGTGGAGTTGGGAAGAGCCAGACGTTGTTCTGCAGGTACGGCAAGCAGAACAAGTGCCGCTGCACTGGCTACCAGCCCCATTCCGATCATATAGACCGGGCAGCTGACAAACCGTGCCATGTCAAAGATTGCATAGCCGGCATCCACATCACCACCAGGGCTGTTGATGAAGATCCTGACAGCTTCGTTTCCTTCACCTTCAAGCACCAACAGCTGTTTGATCACCTGTTCGGCACTCTCTTTATTGATCTCTCCACTGAGCATGATCGAACGGGTCTTGAGCAATTTTTCGTTTATCTGGGGATCCTGTACAACAGGTTTCTTTTCTTCTTCACTTGGCATGAAAAGCCTCTCTTCATAAGGTTTTGGCGTTTGTACGCTTGTTTTGAGTATACGGGATAAGAGAGGCCTTGAAAAGGGATAACCGGGAAGAAAGAGGGAAACAGGAAAAGAGAAAAAAACCTACCCATGGAAAGATGAAGCTTTGCACAGGTAGGAACGTTTATACATCAAGCAAAAAGTATTACAGTACGACTTCCATCT
>JAQVVB010000121.1 GCA_028699215.1 Sphaerochaeta sp.
GTCGGTTCTCTTATTGATGGTGTCGAAGACTTCTTTGGCAACTTCACAGGTCCAGCCTTCTGCAATCTGCATGACAGGGCCAACGCCTTTGACTATATTCAATCTGACCATGGTGAGGGGCATGCCGCCTTCACTGAGGAAGGTGGAGCTGTATCCGCCGCCGCGGAAGTAACCGCAGTTGGCAACACTGAAACGGGTGTTGTCGAGCACATTTGCAACATCCTCGTTGGTGATCTCCCAGAATCTCTTCATTTCACTTTCGCCGTTTGCATTTTTCATCTGGCCGTTTGCATCAAGGGTGGTTGCTCCACTGTTGATGAGGTGGATGAATCCTTCCTTGGCAAGTCCGGTAGGCTTCCAACCGGTTACACGCTCAACTGATTCGGGGCTCCAATAGGTTCTCACATCACTGAAGATCGAGGCTCTGTTGGTGAGGTGTTTGCAGAAAAGCATGCCGATTCCATTAAGGTGGTCGTTCTCGGTTGCCATGATGTAAGGCTCACGGATGCCATTCCAGTCAAAAGACGTGGTGAGCATGGTTTCCATGAAATCACCATTGGGCCAATGGTCGGTCCATTGTCTCTGGCCCTGGAAGCCTGCAGCTATTGCATTATGGCCCAAGCCTTCTTCCCGATACCCCATGGCATCAAGTTTTTTGTTGCCGATCATCAGGTCGCGTCCGATCATGACCATCTTGGTGCAATATTCCCAGTCCAGCTTGAGCTGGTCCTCAGACCTACGGTATTTTTCTTCGTTAGCAGTATCTGGAGCCTGGATGCAGTTTTCATGTACCCATTTGATGGCTCTATCGTACTCTTCATGGTCGTAGATGCCTTCCTGGATTCTTCTCTCGATTTCACACATGTCGATGGCTTCGGTCCTCATGCCCAGGTAATCCTGCAAAAGGTCCTGGTCAACGATGGAGCCTGCAATGCCCATGGCACAACCGCCGATGGAAAGGTAGCTCTTGCCACGAATGGTGGCTACGACCAAGGCAGCACGGGCGAAGCGAAGGATTTTTTCAGAGACATCTGAAGGAATGGATGTGTCGCTGTTGTCCTGTACATCTCTTCCATAGATGCCGAAAGCGGGAAGACCTTTCTGGGTATGTGCAGCAAGTACTGCAGCAAGATACACAGCTCCAGGTCTCTCGGTTCCGTTGAAACCCCAGACAGCCTTGACGGTCAGCGGATCCATGTCAAAGGTTTCGGTTCCATAACACCAGCAAGGTGTGACGGTCAGTGTGATGGAGACGCCTTCCTTGGCGAATTTCTCTGCACAATCAGCACTTTCCCGCACTCCGCCAATGGTAGTATCTGCGATCACGCATTCAACTGGTTCACCCGTGCTGTGAAAGACATTCTCTCGAATGAGTTTTGCAGCTGATTTTGCCATGTTCATGGTCTGGTCTTCCAGTGATTCGCGTACACCACGTTGTCTACCGTCAATAACAGGTCTGATCCCAATCTTTGGAAGATTTCCTGCATAGCGTTTTTCTTTTCCAACGCATTTCATATCAGAAACATTTGCCATATGGTCCCCCTTGGTATATCATTAGCAATGTAATCGTTTACATTATGTCCAGTATGACATGATGCAAGCTTTATTGCAACTTGTTTTAGATGAGAAAAAATAAATCAGATAGGAGAACATCATGCTTAAAAACATCCCTTCGATTCTTAGTCCTGAACTCTTGAAAATCCTCATGGAAATGGGCCATGGTGATGAATTGGTCATTGGAGATGGTAATTTTCCAGCTGCATCCATGAATGATCGCGTTGTCCGTCTTGATGGTCATGGGGTGAGCGAAATCCTAACGGCAATCCTCAAGCTTTTTCCCTTGGATACGTATTCAGCAAATGCCTGTCTCATGGAAAAGGTAGCTGGAGATAGCGTTGAAACCCCCATCTGGGCGGAGTATGAAAAGATTGCCAAGGCTGGCGATCCTGCCTTCAAGGGTTTTTCTTTCATTGAACGGTTTGAGTTCTATGAAAGGAGCAAGAAAGCCTACGCCATCGTAGCAACCGGAGAAACTGCGCTGTATGCAAATGTGCTGTTGAAAAAAGGCGTCGTAGTCTAAGATATCGGTTGTGTCCAGAGCTTTTTATAGTGTTTGGGGCTCATGTGCATGAGGGATCGGAACTGTCTGGAAAAGTAATTGGCGTCAGAAAAGCCCGTTGCTTCGGAAATCTCTTCAATGCTCATGGGCTTACTCAGCAAAAGGGAACACGAGTAGGCGATTCTCCTATGGATGTGATATTCCACAGGAGACCAGCCTGTATAGGTTTTGAACTGCCTGTTGAGGGTGCTTGCGCTCATGTTGGATAGTTCCATCAACTCCTGCAAGGAGATGGACCGATTCAGATTTTGTTCCATGTAGGCCATGATGGAAGAGATCCTTTGCGTGATCTGCACAGAGGCTCTCGGTTTTGCTCGGTCGAGACGGGCGATCAGTACGATGAGTTGCAACAATTTTGCATAGGTCATGGTATCTGATCCCCTGCCGAAATCGAGGTGTTCACTCTCTTTTTTTATCTCTTTGAGAAGGGCTGTCACCTCACTGAGCTGATAGGTGTTGAGTTTTAAAATGGGAATATTCTCTTGGGTTTGCAGAAAGAAAGATTTGAATCCTGGGATTTCAGACAGGTCGAAAATGTTTCTTGAAAATAGGTTTTTCCCTATTAAAATATTATAAAGCATCAAATTGTCAATATTTTCATACCCATGGAGAGCTCCTGGTCTTACAAAGAACACCGAGCCCTCTTCCAATTGGTGTTTTCCCTGGATGGTAAGGTGTGTCCCGCTTCCCGAAACCACCACCACAAGTTCATAAAACTCGTGTCCATGTAAGGAATAGGGTATTTCTGGATCACGTAACATCACTTTCACTTGAAAGCTGTTTTCTGTAAAAAACATTCCTTCAAGCAGAATTTTATTTGACATGATAAAATCGTGCTAGAAAATGACTATTCTGTCAAGGCATATTTTCAAATCAGTGGCAAACTATATACAGGACACTGGATGATTAGGAGATGTGCCAATGACAAACTATGAAATCGCAAGAGAAGAGTATGCCCGCTATGGGGTGAATACCGAAACCATCCTGGAGGAACTTTCTCTTGTTCCCATTGCCATTCATTGTTGGCAGGGTGATGATGTGGGAGGTTTCGAAAGACCTGGCTCAACACTTGGAGGCGGGGGTATTCAGACAACGGGAAACTATCCTGGGAAAGCCAAGACCATAGAAGAGCTGCGGCAAGATCTTGAAAAGGTGCTAACCATGGTTCCTGGAAACCATCGATTGAATCTTCATGCCAGCTACGGTGAATTCGGCTCAACGTTCATCGATCGGGACCAGATAGAAGAAAAGCATTTCCAAGGTTGGGTGGATTGGGCGAAGAAGGTCAACCTGCCCATAGATTTCAATGGAACGTTTTTCAGCCATCCATACGCAGATGAAGGATATACCCTTGCAAGTAAAGATGAAAAGATTCGTCGTTTCTGGATTGAACATACCAAGCGATGCCGGCGTATTGCCGCGTGGATTGGTCGTCAACAGAACAGTCCTTGCATTCTTGATACCTGGATTCCCGATGGTGCTAAGAACCTGACAGTCGATAAATTCGGGTATCGTTCCATCTTGAAGGAGTCTTTGGATGAGATTTTCGCCATTGACTATCCTCGTTCTGAAATGCGGGATGCTTTGGAGACGAAACTCTTTGGCATAGGAAGTGAAGCATTCGTCGTGGGATCCCATGAGTTCTACATGAATTATGCAGCAAGAAACAACAAGATGCTGTGCATTGATATGGGGCATTTTCATCCTGAAGAAGATATTTCCGACAAACTTTCTGCAATTTTGCTCTTTGATGACGAGATTCTGCTTCACATAAGCCGTCCCATGCGTTGGGATAGCGATCATGTGGTGCTTTTCAATGATAAGGTGAAAATGGTTGCAGAAGAAGTGGTGAGAAGCGGCAAGATTGATGGTGTTCACATTGGCTTGGACTTTTTCGATGCTTCCATCAATCGTATCGGTGCATGGGTGACCGGTGTGCGTGCCATGCGCAAGGCGTTGTTGTTTGCCATGCTGCAACCGCTCAATCTTCTGCTTCGTTATGAAGAGACCGACAATGGATATGCGAAAATGGCAATGCTGGAACAGCAGAACATCTTGCCCTTTGGATTTGTCTGGGACGAGTTCTGTCGAAGAAACAATGTTCCTCTTGAATCTGAGTTGATTGGTCTTATCGGTGAATATGAGAAACAGATACTAGGAGAACGTGAATGAGTTTTGAAGCGTTGTTGGAAGCCTCACATACCTATGGAAGTGATGCTCGTTATGTCCTGTTGGGTGGTGGGAACACCTCCTTCAAGGATGGAGATCTTCTGTATGTGAAGGCTTCGGGTTTTGCGCTGTCCACCATTTCTGAAAAGGGGTTCGTACGTATGGACCTCAAACAGATGGAAAAGATATGGGAGAAAACATACTCCGAAGATGATGACGCGCGAGAAGACGAAGTGCTCAAGGACATGATGGAGTGCAGATTGGAAGGTGAGACAGCTCGTCCTTCTGTGGAAGCTTTGTTGCATGCCCTGTTGCCCTTTTCCTATGTAGTGCATCTGCATCCTGCGTTGATCAATGGGGTGACTTGTTCACAACATGGGTCTTCGGTTGTTCAACGTTTGTTTCCTGATGCGTTGTGGATTGAATTGGTGAAACCTGGGTTCATTCTTGCAAAGATCGTCCGTGAACGATTGTCTGTGCAAAAACAAAAGACCGGCAACGTGTCCAAGGTGATTTTTCTCCAAAACCATGGAGTGTTCGTAGGAGGTGAAAGCCTCGGGGAAATCGAATCCTTGTACGCAGGAATCATGAAGGTCCTGGAAGCTGAACTGGTGAGGAAACCCGATTTTACCGCTCTTCCCATGGATGAGAAGAAAACAGCTTCTGTGGTGGCGCAACTGGAAAGCCTGACAGGTGAAAAGATCATTCCTTCCTATACCAAGGAATATGCCCATTTCCTTGCTGATACGCAAAAGTTTGCATCCATTGCTTCCTCCTTCACTCCTGATCACATCGTGTACAGTGGGTTCATGCCGCTTTGGGTGGGAGAAAATGATTCAGTGGAGAAGGCTTTTTCAGCATTTGAACACTCCTATGGTACCAAGCCTAAAATCGTTTGTGTACAGAACCTTGGGGTTTTTTCCATAGGTGAGAAACCCGCTCCACTGTTTCTCGATACGGTAGCGGTCAGTGTGTACAGTGAGAGTTTTGGTGGTCCTCGCTTTATGGATGATGCCATGATTGATTTCATACGCAACTGGGAGGTTGAAAAGTATAGAAGTTCAGTAATGGTGAAATGATTGAGATCCAAGGAGGGTTTGGGTCTCTGTCAAAAAAGTGCTGTTTGTCCTGACATGTCGGGAGTACAAATAGATTCCGGAATTTCCGGGATAGACAAAAAAAGGAGTTCGGATATGAAGAAAACGTTGTTGGTCATTCTCATCATTGCCATGGCAATGGGCACTGTGTTTGCACAGGGCACAAAAGAAGCTGCCGCTGCAAAAGACACAAAGGAAATCGTCATTCTCGTAAAGAGCATGGGAAATGGATTCTTTGACGCTTGTTTCAAAGGAAGCGAAGAAGCTGCAGCAGAGATTGGTGGAATCAAGACCACGTACATGGGGCCTCCTCAGGCTACCGCAGAAGGTCAGATTGAAATCATCGAAACTTTGATTGCACAGAGAGTCGATGGCATTGCCATCTCTGCAAACGATTCAGACGCTCTCATTCCTGTCACCAAAAAAGCAATGGCTGCTGGTATCAAGGTTATTTCCTTTGACTCCGGTATCAATGCTGGTGGACGTATGGTCGACTTGCTTCCCAGTAATGCGGAGCTGATCGGTCGTCAGCAGATTCAGCTTGCAGCTGAACTCATTGACAGCGTTGGTGAAGTTGCCGTTCTTTCTGCTTCTGCTCAGGCTACCAACCAGAACCTCTGGATTGACTGGATGAAAGAAGAGATCAAAGACGCCAAATACTCCAAGATGAAACTTGTTGAAGTCGTCTATGGTGATGATGCTCCGGATAAGAGCTATCGTGAAGCAGTCTCCTTGATGCAGAAGTACCCCAACCTGAGAGCAATCATTTGCCCGACTACCGTTGGTTTGCTTGCAACCGCACAGGCTGTCAAAGATGCTGGAAAGATTGGTGTTGTAGAAGTAACCGGTCTTGGCCTTCCTTCTGAAATGAAGGGCTATATCCTTGACGGTGCTTGCCGCCAGATGGCTCTTTGGAATCCAATTGATCTTGGATATACCTCCACATACATCCTCAATGCTCTCATTGATGGAACTTCAAAGGCAGCTGTCGGGGACGTCATTCCTGCTGGCCGTATGAATTCCGTCAAGGTTGTTGAAGGTGGACTCATCTACATGAGCACCCCCTATGTATTCAACAAAGACAACATCGAGATGTACGCCGCTATTTTCTAAAACTGCTTATTTGGCTCCTGATCTGCGGACAGGAGCCAATCTATGTGCGTTGAAAGTCCAAGGTATAGGCTAAAGGAGGAACAATGCAGCAGGCATTGTTGGAAGTACACAACTTAACGAAAATATTCCCCGGAATTCGCGCACTCGATGATGTACATCTTTCTGTGCGTAGTGGTGAGGTGCATGCACTCATTGGGGAAAATGGTGCTGGCAAGTCTACACTGGTGAAGATCCTTACGGGAGTTTATTTTCCTACCAAAGGAAGTCTTGAGTTGGATGGTAAGGAAATTTCCTTCAAGAATGCAATCGATGCCCAAGAAGCGGGAATTGTAGCCATCCATCAGGAAGCTTCCATGTTTCCCGAACTGAGTGTTACGGAAAACATTTACATGGGGCACCATCTTAGAAACCCAAAGACCAACAAGCTGGATTGGAAAGCGATGACGGAAAATACCCGCACGCTCCTTTCCCAGATGCAACTTGATATCGATCCCGACACGCTGGTCAAAAACCTCAGCGTAGCAAAACGACATATGGTTGAAATCACCAAGGCGCTTTCGCTGGACGCCAAGTTGGTCATCATGGATGAACCCACTTCAGCTCTGACAGGGCGTGAAGTCGAGGATTTGTTCAGAATCGTCAGGGACTTGAAGGAGAAAGGGAAAGCCATCCTCTTCATCTCTCATAAGTTTGATGAAATATTTGAAATTTGTGACTATTACACGGTTCTCCGTGATGGACAGTATATAGGGGAAGGAAAGGTTGCAGACAGCGATGAGGATGCCATCATCAATATGATGATCGGTCGAAGCATCGACCAGATGTATCCTGAGCACACGACATTCCAAGGTGAAAAGATCTTGGAAGTGAAGGGTCTCTCCCAATTGGG
>JAQVVB010000122.1 GCA_028699215.1 Sphaerochaeta sp.
AGTAGAAGGTGCAATCAACTCGAGCAACAGCACAGCAACCAGAACACTCTGCAGAAATCAAGGCCAAGACACCAACGGCAAGGAGGATTGGTATGTATGTGATACAAAAGAAGCCAGTTTCGGGACAAGAAACTCAAGCAAGCACTTCATCCCGGCACAAGAAGAGTAAAGAAAAAGGGAAGACAACACTACACTGCCTTCCCTTTCCGTTCTTCAGATATTCTGAGTAACAAATCCTTCGATAACGGCTAAGGAAGCTGCTCCCATTCTCTGGGCCACCACCTCTCCCTTCTTGAAAATCATCAAGGTAGGAATGCTGGAAACATTGAACATACTGGCAACAGTACCGGCTTCATCAACGTTCACTTTGGCAACTTTCAATGTACCTTCGAATTTTACTGCAATCTGTGCGATGGCCGGCGCAATCATTTTGCAGGGACCACACCACTCCGCCCAGAAATCTACCAATACCGGCTTATCGGCATTCAGTATCTCAGCTTCAAAATTGTCTGAGGTAATTGTTATTTCACTCATGTAAAGGCTCCTTGTCTAGTGAGCATAGTACTGGTAAAACGTGAAAAAAGACAGAGCAAGTTATGGGAGATTGGCCATTGGATATAAGAAAACCCCCGTAAACGAAACCTGTTGGGCAACACTAAAAATCTTTCCTTGTTGGGTCAGATCCCTTGTTTCAGTGTTTCCATTACAAGAATGCTACCTGAAGAAACCATGCCAAGACCAATGGACTTGCGACTAAGAAATCTCACATGCCTCACCCCAACAAAGCCCTGTACTTTTCAGGCAGGTTTTGACATCATGTCAACAGACTCCGTGCATGTAAAAACCAATAGGAGGCATCATACGCACTACTACCATGTTGATGTATTTTCAAAAGGACCACTTACAGGAAATGGATTGACCGTTTTGATCTGCAACCAATTCCCAAAGAGTGAAACGATGCTTCAGATCACCCAAGAGATGAAGCAGTTTGAGACGATTTTTCTAAAAAAGATTCAGGATTTCGAATACAGTGCAAGAATTTTCACGAAAGACGAAGAACTGGATTTCGCAGGGCATCCAATCCTTGGTGCCGCCGCTGTGATACAGGTGATGCAGAATTGCAAAGAAACGGCAGAAATCCGGTTCCATCTGAATTGTAAGGATGTTGTCGTTACCAGCGTTGAGGTCGACAACCAACGTGAGTATGTCTGTAGCATGGATCAAGGAACTGCCGAGAAAATTGGACGTATCGCTGCATCCGACTATACAGAGTTGATCAAACCGCTTGGGTTACATAGGGACGATCTTGCTGCAGCCTATCCCTTGGAGATTGTGACGACCGGCTTGTCATACCTGATCGTTCCCATTCGAAGTGGACTGGAAACGGCGGGTATTTTTTCAAGTGACTACGAATCGCTGGTCACCTCATACGGTGCAAAGTTTGTCTATGTGTGTGATATTGAGGCAAGGGAAGGCAGAACATGGGATTTTAGTGGGTTGGAAGACGTGGCTACAGGAAGTGCAGCCGGGCCCGTGGGCTCATATCTGTGTGATCACGGCATTTGCAAGGAAGGCGAAACGATCATCCTTCATCAAGGACGGTTTCTAGGAAGACCCAGTGAACTTCGCGTTTTGAAAGAACAAGAAACAGGATCCATGATTGTCAGTGGAAATGTATCCATCATTGCCAACGGGACTTTCTATGATGGTATTTGAACAAGGCATGCATCACTGACAAGGTGAAGTTGGACGTGACATTGAATCCATCGATGTGTCCCTCTATTGAAGAATCCGATGGATGATTCGCGTTTGCCAAGAATGCGGAAGAAGATTCAAGAGCCTAAGCAAGGGATTGCGGTTGATATTGTACACATATCTTGGTTTTTCAGATCGGAGAATGCGCAATGCCAGTTTCCCGATAGCTTGAGGCAAAACAGTATGTGATTCCACTCGGTCGACGATGGAATGGAATCGAGCCGCATTGCACGAGTATAGTTCTGTTTTTTCGCAGAACGAATCCAATCGGTTTGTGGAGACCTGCAAGAGTGGGGTATGTACGGCTCCTGGACGGATTACAGATACGCTATACCCAAGAAGCTGAATTTCCATACGAAGGGAATAGGCATACCTTTCGAGAGCTGTTTTGGTGATTCCGTATAACCCGGTAAAAGGGAGAGGATCCAAAGGGGACAATTCGCTGGTTGTGATGATAATTCTTCCTTTGGGTTCCAATAGCTTAAGAAAGAGGCGGTTGACGCGGTACACACCAAAGAGATTGATATCGAAAATGCGAATAAATTCATGTTCAGGAATCTCAACCAGGGAGTTCAGGTCATACATTCCTGCAAAATGAAGAATTGCTCTCAAAGATCCAGCTTCTTCCTTGATGCTCGTATACGCAGCTTCCAACTGGGCGCTGTCTGTTACATCGGCTGGTAAAAACCGGAAGGAAAACGGGCCATCGGGTTGTTGATTATCCAGGCCATAAACGGTGTATCCAGACGCAACCAATATCTGGCAAGTTGCGAATCCCATGCCTCCACTTGCCCCGGTCACGAGAATGTTCAAACTCATACACCTACCCTCTTTCTGAGTATCAGTAACTATATCTGAACATGAATCGCAAATCTACCTCCCATGCGAAGCAGAGTGCATAATCGGAAAAACAACCTCTTGCGCTTATTTTGTCTTGCTCGTTTTATTTAGGTCCGGATTGAACTTTTCAATGCAAGAGTAAACCTCGCCATGATACTTCCATTATCTCTACAAGTATCTTTTTAGGAGCACGATAAGAACCTCGTCAAAAGACGCAATTCCACTATCTTTACATACCTGTTCAGGGGTAGGGGTATCGATTGAGGAGTTTTACTCCCTGCTTCATGATTACATCTATTGATACAACGAAAAACGAATCACAATGTCTTTGGGAGGAAGTAGCCCTCTTGAGTATCGCAAAAGTCTTGGTCTAGCATCATAGAAAAGTCCAACTTTTTGTCTGCACCCCTCTCTTAGAGAAGGGATATCCGGAAAGCCACAGCAAAAGGCGACACGGTGGCAGTAACCTCCTGCTTCGAGGCGAAGCTGCGATGCAAGAAGGGAACCCCCACCCCGACCAAGGTCCCCAACAAAGCGCCTGAGAGAACATCGGTGGGAAAGTGGTTTCCACTCGCTACACGTAACAATGCTGTGGTCAAGGCGAGTGAGTAGGAAGCCACCGTTACCGGGATTCTCCACACAGAGTTCGGATGATAGGTGGCGAACACATAGCTGGTGAAAGCAGCCCCTGCAAAAGCCATCGTTGCATGCCCAGAGGGAAAGGAGTCAAAGGCATCTCCCTTCTCAATCTTTTCCACCGGATACACTTGATAGTACAGGAAGGGGCGTGCACGGGAAAAGCAGTATTTACCCAACTCCTTCAGGGCGTAGGCGGCCAGAAGGGTTTCTCCGTACATCGTAGCAATACTCAGATACTGATCGGAGGGTTCTGCAAGTAATAATGCAGGAGTAAGCAGAGATGCAAGTTCAAAAATGGTTCCCCCTATTTCCAAGCTACGACTGTAGGGGTGCATGAACGCCTTGTCGAAAGCGGGTACTTCATCCATACTCAAGTTTAACGTTGGTTCTGCAGAAAGCGCTTGCACTCCTCCCAACACCAACATAAGCAGCACCATAGAAAGGACTCTCCTCATCGGAAACCTCCTTTCCTGATAACAGCCGCAAAGAACAGCACAAGGCTTGTTGCAAGTATGACCGCACCTAAGATGTCAGTGCTCCAATGAACACCTGATAGCAACCTTCCCACAATGGTACTAACTGCAACAAGTAAACACAGACCTTGAAGCAACAGAGTTTTCCTACCGCTGCTCATCATATGAGGCAATAGGACACACGTAGAGCCCATGACGAACACCACCAAGAGGATATGACTGGATGGAAAAGAGGGTTCCAATACAAATGGTCGATAGTTGATGACAAACATCTCAAAGAAGCCATACAGAAAGGCCAGCAGTACGTAGAACAAGAAAAGTACATACAACGAACTGTCAATCTTTTTCAGACTCCTTCGCTGTATCATCTGGGCGAGGGCCAGGATACCGAACCCTCCAACAACAAGAAGACTCAGTACACCAAGCCATTCGGAGAGCTCATACCACCACACGTGGGTACCAAGAACACCCAGAAGCCAGGTATTCATTCGTGCAAGCCCAAGGCTTGTACCCCCTGCACCAACATATTGGACATCCACACTCAATAACGCACCAATTAAACCAAGGAAAAGCACAAGCAGGATCACCGCCCACATACGATAACGTTTCATATAAAATCCTCCTGCGGCCATTCAGGCACAGGAGGATGAAAACCACCACAAACTGGACGCTACATCAGTGATACTTTCCGTATCATCGTCGTCTTATGACGAACAGGCCCTTTGCAACGAACAGAAAAACCATAAACATTCCTGGATAGGGGTGCCTAGATGCAATGAACAACAGCGTAAGGAAGAACGAGAGGAAAAACGAGAAATAGGGGCTCCAACGTTGCCATGCGTGTGCTCTGACATGCTGCAGCGCAAGCTCAACACAACCGAACACAAAGAGCAGGGTAACCATCGTTTTCAGTATCCAATCAGAGGGATTGCTATATGCTGGAAGCGAGACAAGTACAATCCTATCATCCTGGGCTATGCCAAACATGGGGATGAACAAGAGAAGCGAAACGAGGCAATCCATAATTCCAAAAACAAGCGCACGATCTTTCTGTGCACCTGTCTTCACCTCTGTCTCAGCGATGGCTACCAACTCATCAGAACAAAGCAACTCATCAAGGGAGATGCCGAACAGGCTGGAAAGCTGTTTCAGTGAGCCTAGATTGGGATAGCCCCTGCCTGTCTCCCATTTGGAGACCGTGACCCGAGAGACAAACACTTTTTCAGCAAGCTGCTCCTGTGTAAGGCCAGAGGTAATCCGTGCTGATCTGAGTTTCTCGTTGAATTGCATCCTTCTTATCCCTTTTCCGTATTCTACTGCATCTCACAACACTATCCAAGGCTCTGTTTCCATTCAGCAGGCAATCCTATCGTGATTTTTTGCTTTCTCCAATCTTGCGGTATATTGGAACAAATACAAGAGGTAGTGTATGGTAAAGAGGCGGATTTTGAGGACATGCATCAGCATATCCTTTTCAAAATCCTTATCCAGTGGGAGGGGACTTCCACATTGATCCGCCCTTGATATGCTGACCATTGGGTCCCATCCCAGAGGTCAGTCCAAGCTCCGTCAGCCAGAGGAATGCCTCGGCATTGGCCTCCCTTGGTATCGTCCCAGACAGCAACTCCCTCTGCACAATTGCGCTTTTCTCCTGAACCGGGAACCATGCTCATGGTAGTACTATTAAGATTTGCTGCCACTATAACTTCATCTGTTCCCAGCTTCCTGCGGAAAGCCAAAGCTGTGTTGGAAACGAAGAGTTCCTCATAACTGCCATCACGTAAGGCCAAACTTCCAGCACGTATTGCGGCCAGACGCCTAATGGTTTGGGCCAACTCCCACCGCCCCTTTCCCCAAGTCCTTGCTTCATCCCCCAAGGATTCAAGGTTTAGGGCTGGACGCAGGGGAGCATCAGTATGGGGCAGCTTGGCACCGGGTATGCCGAACTCTGATCCATAGTATATCGAGGGAATGCCTGGCATGGTGAACATCAATGCCATGGCTTGGTGTAGTTGCCATGATTCCTTGAGTACGGTACCCAAACGGTTCACATCATGGTTGTCAGTAAATGTATAAAGCTTGAACTCGCGATATAAACCAACGGAACCAAACTGACGATCAAGACTGTAGGCCAGTTCAAACATGTTTTCATTGAGAATGCTCGACCAAATCCCCTTATAGAGTTCATAGTTGGTAATGCTTTCCAGCAGACCCTTTCCCATCCGGTCTCTGTAATCACCATGGACCATTTCGCCCATAAGCCATGCCTCAGGGTTACGCTCTCTCGCGACTTGACTGATAAAACGGATGAAATCTTGGCTGAGGCAATCAGCTGCATCAAGTCGTAGACCGTCTATGTGGAATGTGTCAAACCAATAGCAAACAATATCAGCCCACCACATTCGTACTTCAGGGTTGTCGGTATCCAGGCGAACCAAGTCATAATGACCAGCCCAGGTGTCATAATCAAAACCATCATTACAGGGGTTGTTCCTGTCAGTGCGAAGTCCAGAGATCCAGTGCTCGTACCTCCCATGACCATTGCCCCTCTTGAGTTCCTGAAATTGAGGAGCCTTCCTCCCTAAGTGATTGAACACTGCGTCGAGCACCACCTTGACATTCTTGCGATGACAGTAATCGACCAGCTCCGTCAAGTCGTCATTCTTTCCAAGTCGGGGGTCAACCAACTTCGGGTCGATTGTGTCATAGCCATGGCTTTCTGAAAGAAAAACTGGTCCTAGATAGAGGGCATCACAACCGAGGCTGGCGATATGATCAATCCAGGGCCCCAACTCCCTGAGGCCTTTGGGGTGTTTTCCAGTAGTGTGAGCCAACCCGCCCATAAGCCCGAGAGGATATATCTGATACATGAATTGGGGAGTATTTGAAGCGAACGTTTCCATTGGAGACTCCTTTTTTGCTTATCTTATACCTACCGTTAGGTATATTAATAGTTATATTTAAACCTTCTGACGGTTTACCTGTTGCTAACCGTCAGGAGAATATGCCGTGTAGATAATGGTGGATTGCTTCTCGCCTATTTGGCGCATCTAGGTTACAACCTCCGGATAGGGAAAGTCCGACCCATGAATGAACCATACCCAAAAAGGTATGAGCATAAATTGCTTCTCGACCTCTGAACGCTCCATACCAAGGTGATGCAAGATTGAAAAGCTGGTTAAGCCGTCCATGAAGTTCTGCTAGAAATGGCAATATCACAGCACTCCCTTCTGATTGAGGTGGTGCATGGTATTGGGCTAAGATGAGGCGGTAGAAATCCGGATTAATCGTTGCGTAATCCCATATATAGGATGTGATTTGATCAAGATATGCTTTAACGGCATCCCCAGAAAGCTGATCGCTGGACGTTGGTAGGAACCCATCGAGTCCTGTAAGGAGCTCTGTCCCCCAATGAGAAATCAAAGCCTCAAGGAGCCCTCTTTTAGAACCGAAGTGGTAATACAAAGTGGGTTTAGTGATTCCTGCTGCTTCACAAATAGCTGCAACTCCTATAGCTTCATAGCCTTTTTTTGCAAAAAGCCTCAGAGCTTGGAGAAGAATGTATTCTCGGGTATTTGCTGGTACTTCCATGCCTCCTAATATACCGTTAGGTATACTACTCTGTCAAGTTCTGATTGTTCATCAG
>JAQVVB010000123.1 GCA_028699215.1 Sphaerochaeta sp.
CCATCATTTTCTTCAATCTCAATGGGACCAGCCAGTATGCTTACAAAAACACCACTGCTTTGGCCCGTCTGATCGCAGACTATGCCGCTTTTGTGGTAAAAGCCGACTCCCCCTATAAGACCATCGTCGATGTCATGAATGCTCTGAAGAAAGATCCTAAGTCCGTCAAGATCGGTGGTACTTCTGCAGCAGGTTCCATGGATCATATCCAGTTTCTCATCATTGCCAAAGCCGCAGGTGTCAAGAACTTGGATAAGATCGACTATGTTGCCTTCGACAGCGATGGTGCAACACAGGTGCTTGGTGGCCATATCGACCTTTTCTCCACCAGTCTTGCTGATGTGATGGGTCTGGTTACCAGTGGTGATCTCAGAGCCCTCGCCCAGACTGCAGAGCACAGAATGGGAACCGGCAAGCAAGCGGAAATCCCTACCTGTATCGAGAGTGGCATCGATGCGACTTTCCAGAATTGGAGAGGTCTCTTCGGTACCCCTGATATGCCTGAATATGCTGTGACGTTCTGGAGAGAGACGTTGTCCAAGTTGGTGAAGACTCCCGAATGGCAGCAGGTGAGAGAACGTTATGGTTGGGATGATGTCTATCTTGATGCCCCTGACTTTGAAAAGTTCCTCGAAGCCACTGAAAACGACTATAAGACCATTCTCACTGAAATCGGCATGATCTAAGCCCATGCAAAGCGCTCTGCAAAGCATGGCAGGGCGCTTTGATTTCCCCCCACTTATGTAGGAGTACATTCATGAACATATCGATGGTTATGTCGCTGGTTATGACAGCGATAGGGTTCATATACACTTTTTCCACCTTCGCATTACCTGATGCCCGGATCGGAATTCCCTATGAACCAAAGGTTTTTCCCGGCGTCTTGGGGATTTGTCTCATCGCCATGGGGTTTGTGCTCATCATCCAAGAAATGAGCAAGCTGAAAAAAACCCAACAGACAGATGCGGCAAAAGGAAAATTCAAATTTGATGCCAACTCAAGGAATATTGCATTCACGATTCTCAATGGGTTGCTGTATGCACTTCTATTCAATCCTCTCGGCTATGTGTTTTCCACTATCGTGTTTCTGGAGATTCAGCTGTATATCTTCCGTGGGCTCAAACCTTGGAAGAATTCGACCATCGTGGCAGTAGTTTTCGCCGTAGTCGCCTATATTCTCTTCACCTCACTCGGCATCTACCTTCCCACTTCGCCATTCGGCTTTATTTGAGGTTATGGTATGAACAGTCTTGAATTATTGATGCATGGTTTTACGATAGCCGCCCAGCCTATGAATATTTTCTGGGTAACCCTCGGTGGCGTTCTCGGAACGGTGATCGGCATGCTTCCCGGTCTTGGACCAGCAACGGGTGTTGCCGTCTTGCTTCCCCTGACCTTTACCATGGGGCCGGTTGCAGCCTTGGTTACCATGTGTGGTGTTTACTATGGAGCGATGTATGGTGGCTCCAGGTCGTCGATTCTCATCAACACTCCTGGTGATGGAGCAGCAATTGCTGCAACCTACGACGGCTATCCCATGACGCTGAAGGGCAAGGCTGCAGCAGCCCTTGCCATCAGTGCCATCGCTTCGTTCATCGGTGGTACCGTAAGTACGGTCTTTATTGCCTTCACCGCGATTCCTGTTTCGCAATTTGCGTTGAAATTTGGTCCGGCCGAGTACTTTTTGCTCTATCTGTTTGCCTTGAGTGCAACTGCCAGTATGTCCGATGGCAATGTCCTTAAGGGATTCGTCTCCATGGTGGTGGGGTTGATGATCGCAACCATCGGCATGGATCCTCAGTCGGGGGTGGTGCGCTTCACCTTCGGTTTGTTGGAGCTGCAAGGAGGTGTCGACTTCTTGATCGTCATCATCGCTATTTTTGCTTTTGGTGAAGTCTTGAAAAGTTTCAAGAACATCAAGGATGGAAAGATCAAGATCCAAAAGAAATTTGGTCGCATCTGGGTCACCAAGGAAGAATGGAGGCGTTGTGTATGGCCGATCATCCGATCAACTCCGCTTGGATTCATCATCGGAGTGCTTCCCGGTGCAGGTGGTACCATAGCGTCTTTGATGAGTTACAATAATGAGAAATCACTTTCCAAGCATCCTGAGGAGTTCGGCAAGGGTGCCATTGAAGGTGTTGCCGCTCCTGAGGCAGCAAACAATGCAGCATCGGTTGGAGCTTTGATCCCCATGCTTGCCCTCGGTGTTCCCGGTTCTGGAACGACTGCTGTCATGATGGGGGCACTGATGATGCTCGGCTTGCAGCCTGGTCCTACGCTGTTCCAGCAGCAGACCGACATTGTCTGGGGATTGATCGCCAGCATGTTCATCGGCAACATCATTTTGGCAATCGTAAACCTGCCCATGGCTGGTTTGTTGGTGAGGGTCCTATCCGTTCCTCCTAAGATTCTCTATCCAATAGTGCTTGGATTGACCTTCATCGGAACGTATGCGATCAGTTTCTCCACTTCGAGTTTCTTTTTGCTTCTGATTTTCGGAGTGTTCGGGTATTTCATGACCAAGGCAGGCTTCCCGACCAGCCCCTTGGTGTTGGCGGTCATTGTGGGAACCAGTATGGAACAGAGTTTCCGACGGGCTTACAAGATTTCCAACGGGGATCTTGAGATCTTCACCCGCAGCACGATATCGAAAGTACTGATTGTTCTCGTCGTGGGTGCAATTCTCCTGCCAGGTTTCAAATACCTGTATCAGCAGTATAAACAGAAGAGGAAAACCGTATGACCATAGAAAAGACTGCATCTGCAGGCACCTTGGAGAGCAGTGACATTTTGGTGACCGTGGAAAAAGGAGAGCCGAAGAAGGGAGTGGTCATAAAACTTACCAGTTCGGTATCCAAACAGTTTGGAAAGCAGATCAAGACGGTCATCACCGAGTGTGTCCAAACACTCGGATTCGAGGATCTCATCGTTACCGCCGTCGATTCAGGGGCTTTGGATTGTACGATCAGAGCCCGGGTCAAGACGGCCATCTACCGCGCTTGTGGTAGTACAGACTATGTCTGGGAGGCGTAGGATGGAAGAGAGATTGAGAAGAACCATGATGTTCGTACCTGGAAACAATCCAGGGATGATTCAGGATGCACATATCTACAACTGTGACAGCATCATGTTCGATCTGGAAGACAGTGTGTCGATTGCTGAAAAGGATGGGGCCCGCATGTTGGTCTATCATGCCTTGAAGACCATCGACCACGAATCGAAGGAAGTGGTGGTCAGGATCAACTCTTTGGACACTCCTGTCGGAAGAGAAGACCTACAAGCCATGGTGCGGGCAAACGTCGATGTCATTCGCTTGCCCAAGACCGAGAAGGCAGAGGATGTGGTGCTTTGCGATCAGTTGATTGAAGCAATTGAACGCGAGATTGGAAGGGAAGTAGGGTCGACCAAGATGATGGCAGCCATTGAAAGTGCCCTTGGTGTGCTCAATGCACGTGAGATTGCCAGTGCCAGCAAGCGTCTCATCGGCATTGCGTTGGGAGCCGAAGACTATGTCACCGATTTGAAGACCAATCGTTCACCTGAGGGAATTGAGTTGCTCTTTGCCCGGTGCATGATCCTTCAAGCGGCTCGAGCCAGCGGCATTGCGTGTCTGGATACGGTGTACAGCGATGTGAACAACGAAGAGGGGCTGATTGCTGAGGTCAAATTGATCAAGCAGTTGGGATTTGACGGCAAGAGCATCATCAATCCGAGGCAGATCCAACCCATCGTTGATATCTTCACTCCTACTGCGAAGGAGATAGAGAAGTCCTTATCCATTGTGGAGGCGATCAAGGAAGCCCAGAGCAAGGGCTCAGGGGTCATTTCCCTCAATGGGAAAATGATTGACCGCCCCATCGTGTTGCGTGCTCAACGGGTTCTTGCGCTTGCCAAGGCTGCAAAGATCCTGAAAGCAGAGGAGATAGACAATGTCTTTTAAAAGTCTTGAGAATATTCCCCATCTCGATATGTTGGAACCCTTCAAAGGGGTGTTCTGTGATGAGTATGCCGTAAAGGAACTCAAAACATGTCATGAACGCGAGATGAGTGACAATAAGATCGTAGGTTCTTTGGAAGAGGCCATTCGCCTTTGTGGATTGAAAGACGGGATGACGATCAGTTTCCACCATCACTTCCGCAATGGCGACTTCGTGGTCAATCAGGTCATGAATACCATTGCCGGTATGGGTATCAAGAATTTGACGCTTGCAGCATCCTCGTTGATCGATATCCACAAGCCCTTGATCGAACACATCAAGAACGGGGTGGTCAGGAGAATCGAGACCAGTGGCCTGCGAGGGGAGTTGGCAGAGGCCATCTCCCATGGGTTGATGGATGTCCCGGTGGTGTTCCGTTCCCATGGAGGACGGGCTGCAGCCATAGAAACCGGATTGGTGAAAATCGATGTGGCGTTCCTTGGGGCTCCTTCCTGTGACCCCTTCGGCAATGCCAACGGGTATTCCAGGGACAACGACAAGGGCGTGATCTGTGGTTCCATGGGATATGCGAAGAGCGATGCCCAGTATGCCGAAAAGGTCATCATCCTTACCGACAACATCGTTCCTTTTCCCAATGTTCCCTTCGGCATCCCTGAATCGGATGTCGACTACATCGTTGAAACCGAAACCATCGGCGATCCCAACGGCATCATGAGTGGTGCTACGCGTTTTACGAAGAATCCCAAGGAGTTGTTGATAGCTTCCTTGGCAAGTGAAGTGATCCAGGCCACCGGGTTGTTCCGCAATGGGTTTTCCATCCAGATGGGAAGTGGGGGAGCCAGTCTTGCTACGGTGAGGTTTCTCAGAGAGAAGATGCTCAAGGAGAAAATCAAGGCGAGTTTCGCCCTCGGTGGCATCACCGGACAGATGGTGGCATTGCATGAAGAGGGGTTGATCAAGAAAATCCTCGATGTGCAGAGTTTTGATTTGGAAGCGGCAAACTCCTTGAAGAACAATCGGTTCCATCAACAGATCAGTGCTTCCTATTATGCGAGTCCAAACAATGATGGTTCTGCTGTCAACCAGTTGGATTTTGTCGTGCTCTCTGCCCTTGAGGTGGATGTCGACTTCAATGTGAATGTGCTGACCGGTTCCGATGGTGTCATCAGGGGTGCAATCGGAGGCCACAGCGACACGGCAGCAGGAGCTTCGGTGAGCATCATCACCTGTCCGCTTACCCGTGGACGGTTGGCAACCATTGTCGACAGGGTGAATACCATCGTCACACCCGGCAAGACCATCGATATCGTGGTCACCGACCAAGGGGTTGCGGTCAATCCTCTTCGAGAAGATCTCAGGCTTGCTTTGGTCTCCTCAGGGATCGAGGTTTGTTCCATAGAGCATCTTCGTGATAAGGCTAGAAAGCTCTGTGGAGAAAGTGCTCCCATTCGGTATACCGACAAGGTGGTGGGCATTTCCACCTATCGCGATAATTCGGTGATCGATTTGATTTATCAGGTTGAAGAAGATGTCTAGTTTGCATGATGTTCTGCAGGAACGAGAGAACCGAAGCAGGTGCCAACAGCACTTGCTTCAGGTGTATCATCTCCCTTTGGTGTGTGCCACCATGAATATTGCCGGTTCTGAGAAGAATTCATTTCTCATCCAGCGGTGTTTTGATCTGGCCTTGCAGGATCTTTACGCGAATGTCGGATACGCAGTGTTGGAAGAGGTGGCACAAAGTCGGAGGCCTTTTGGTCCCGAGGCGTATTTCATCGTCAAGAACGCTGCTTCTGCAGAAGAGATCAAGCGCTTGCTCGTCGGTTTTGAGCAGACTCATCCGATAGGGAGGCTGCTTGATCTCGATGTGTTGCGTGTTGACGGTTCACCTGTCCATCGTGAAGCACTTGGACTTGAGGTGAGGTCCTGTTTCTTGTGTGAAAAGGAAGCGAAGCTCTGTGCCCGCTCCAGGTCCCATAGCTTGGATGAGTTGGTCCGGTATACCCAAAAGGTGCTTAGTTCATATCTTGAGGCGAAAAATTGAGACGCATCGAGGGCTTTCTTGCACGACAGGCTTTATTGGAAGAGGTGTATACATCTCCAAAGCCAGGCTTAGTCGATGCTTTAAGCTCTGGGGCCCATTCGGATATGAATGTGCAGACGTTTGTACGCAGTGCCTATGCAATTGCTCCTTATTTCAATGTCATGGCCCAGGCAGGGGAAGGTTGGGAAGGTCCACTGCCTCTGTTGTTTCCTCAGATCAGGGCGATTGGAATGCAGGCAGAGCGTGCCATGAACAGGGCGACGGGGAAGGTCAACACCCATAAGGGTTTGATCTTTTCCTTGGGAATCCTCAGTACCGTCCATGGGTATGCTTGCAGGCATTATGCCAAGGTGGAGGCTCCTTTGCTGTGCTCGCTTTCCCAAGCGTTGACATACGATGGGTTGGAAGAGGATTTCAAGTACATGGGAAAACAGAGCTTGAAGGAGCTTTCCCATGGACAGCAACTCTTTGTAAACCATCAGAACAAGGGGATTCGAGGAGAGGTTCAGATGGGGTTTTCTTCTGTCACCCGATATGGTTTGCCTGTATATCAGCATTTGATGAGAACGCATCAGGAAAGCAACAGGAGCAAGCTGCAGGTGTTGCTTCACTTGCTGTCTGAGGTTGAAGATTCCAATGTTCTATTCCGCAAAGGGAGTGAGACGTTGCATGAGGTGCAGTTCACTGCAAAAGAGTTGCTTCACTTCAAAGGTGCGTTTAATAACGAGGTGGTCCAGGAACTGGCTGAACTGGATGTTTCCTATGCCCAGAGGCGCATCAGCAGTGGGGGGTGTGCAGACTTGCTTGCCGTTACCCTGTTTTTAGATGGTTTGACGAGAAGGTGAGTCCGATTTTCAGGGAGATTGAGAGTAACAGTATCGTTAACAGGAGAGATATGGCTGAACAGTTCCATGGAGCCAGAGTTTGATTCCTCGTTGTGAAACTATACCAACCAGATTACACAGGGAGTCTATGATGTCACTCCTGTTGGATAGGGTGGCAATACTGTAAAAGGCCATCTCGTCCCATTTCAAATATATTTGAATAGATTCCATCAAAGATGGCATAGCCCTCAACTTTTTCCAGCTGTCTTCCTTTTTTCGAATTTTGGATTTTAAATGCTGTTTGATTTATTTCCGCATGGAATTCCATCCAAGAATCGAAAAACTCCTTTGCTTGTGTTTTTTGTAATACATTTTTTTCTTTGAGTACATAAAAAGCCCCTAGTGCACTAATGCAATATATGTTGGAAGGGTTGTTTGGATCTTGAATAATAGATCGTCTTGCTCCGAAATCATCAGAAAAGAACTGGAAGATTGGAAATTCATTGAGCC
>JAQVVB010000124.1 GCA_028699215.1 Sphaerochaeta sp.
GCCAGATAGGGACTACCACATCGCAACTATCCAGCCAACTGTCTTCACAAATTACAGCCACAGTATATGCTTTTGTTTGCTTATGCTTCAACGGTCATTTATCAACACTGTGCAAATACGGATTTTAGAATATACCTGCTAGGAGGTTTGTATGAAGAGAGTTTTGGCTAGTCTTGCCATCCTGCTGGTTGCTACCAGCTTCGTGTTTGCATCCGGTGCGAAAGAATCGGCTGACAAAAAACAATTGATGGGCGTGGTGACCCCGAGTGCAGACCACGGCTTTACCGCTGAGTCCATCCAACACTGTGAAGCTCAGGTGAAAGCGCTTGCAGCTGAACATGGGTTCGACTATCGTTTCATGACTGCTGCAGAATCCGGCGAACAGAGCAATGCAGTTGAGACCATTCTTGGCATGAAACCCGATGTAATGATTCTTTGGCCCGTAACTGGTGATGAACTGCGCAGTGCTGCACAGTCAGTAATGGAAGCCGGTGTGCCTTTGATCGTATATGACCGTTTCATCGAAGGCTTGACCCCCGATGCTGAGATTTCTGGCGACAATGTTGCCATCGGAGTCGGAGCTGGCAAGTATTTCAATGAATATTTCAAGGAAGACTTGGCAAAGGGCAACGTAAACTATCTTGAGTTCAAGGGTGACAGTTCCACTGTTCCCATGGAAAGAACCAATGGGTTCCTCTCCACTGCAAGCAGTAAGTTCAACCTTGTCCAGTCCTTCGTTACCAACTGGAGTCAGCAGACTGCAATGGAGCAGATGGAGAACTTCCTCAACACCAAGAGCAAGGAAGAGATTGAATCCATCAAGGCAATCTGGACTCATGACGATGAGATCGTATTTGGTATCGTAGAAGCGCTCAAGAACTACCATGGTAGTGCAAAGATCAACATCCGTTTGGTCAACGGCGTCTCTGGAGGTGAAGGTTTCATGAATCTGTTTGAGAATTCTGGTTTGACCGGAATCGATTTCATGACCTATACTTTCTCTCCTTCCATGGTCCGCGATGCAGTTGACCTTGGTTTGAAGGTGTTGCAGGGCGAGAAACTCGAGAAGAACTACAAGGTTCCTACCGAGATGATCGACAAGACCAATTACGAGTCCTATATGCAGGGTAATCTCTACAAGACCCGTTATAGTCTCTAAGGTTTTGTTCTCTGTTTTGTATCAAGTTGCCCTCAGGAGGTAGTGTTTTGACTATCTCCTCGGGCATCTCGTTTAGGTAGGAAGGAGCAGTATTCTTATGATCTTGGAAATGAAAAACATATCCAAGTCTTTCGGTCCCGTCCAAGCACTGAAAGACGTTTCTTTCGATGTCCAACATGGAGAAATCCATGGTTTGTTGGGAGAGAATGGGGCTGGAAAGACGACTTTGATGAACGTGCTTGCCGGAACTTTTCCTCCAGACTCAGGAACCATCCTCATTGATGGTGCTGAAGTCGTAGGAATGACTCCAAGAAAGGCCAATGAAAAGAAAATCAGGTTCATTCACCAGGAATTGAATTTGTGCAATGACCTTACTGTCTTTCAGAATATGTTTTTGGGAGAGGAATACTCCAAGGATTTTTGGAAGATCGACAGGAAACGGGAACTCAAGCACGCCCAAGAAGTGCTTGATTCTATGAATTCCGGCATTTCTGCCGCGTATTTAGTTGCTGATCTCGACACGGCACAGAAACAGATGGTTGAGATTGCCCGTGCACTTCTGTTTTCTTCAGAATTGATCATCATGGATGAACCTACCACAGCATTGAACAACCGGGAGATCGAAAAGTTGTTCACCATCATGGAGACCCTCAAGAAAGAGGGAGTTTCATTCATTTACATCTCCCATAAGATGCCTGAGCTTTTTCGCATTTGTGATCGTTACACCGTTTTACGGGATGGTGATTTCATTCAATCCGGTTTTTTCCGGGACATCAATGAGCATCAAGCAACCGAATTGCTGGTAGGTAAACGTTTTGTGCAAGCTCATATCAAAGAGGGCCTTCCTTCTTCAATCACTGACAAAGTGGTCCTTCGGGCTAAAAACCTACAGGGAAAAACTTTCAAGAATGTTTCGTTCGATCTACACGCAGGTGAAATTGTCATTTTCACTGGTTTGCAGGGGTCAGGGACCGATGAATTGGCAACTTCTTTATTTGGAGCTTCCAGTCTCAGCGGCGGAACCGTTGAGACCTCATCAGGGCCTCTGGATATGAGGGATATCAAGCATGTCATGAAGAGTGGGATTGGTATGATTCCCAGAAACCGCAAGGAACGGGGTATTTTACCTGATTTGAGTATCAGGAACAACAACTCTCTTGCCTATCTGGTATCAAAACACAAGGCGTTCTTCGTCAGCAGCAAAGAAGAGAAAGCAAGGTTTGAAAAGAGCCGTATCCGTATGGATATCAAGGTCTCCAATGACCTTAATCCCATAACATCCCTTTCTGGAGGGAACCAGCAGAAAGTCATTCTCAGCCGTTGGCTGGAAATCGACGCGGATGTCTATATTATGGACAATCCCACTCAGGGAATCGATGTTGGTGCAAAGTTTGCAATTTATAAACTGGTGGTTGAACTGGCATCCCAAGGTAAAGCGGTGTTGTTCTTTACCAGTGAATATCCCGAAATTCATCAATTAGCTGATCGTTGTTTTGTCCTGTACAAGGGTGAAGTGACCTCTGAGCTTATTCGAGATGAGATTTCGGAAGTAGCTATCATGGAATATTCGACAGGTACGCATAGGGAGGCGCACAAGTGAAGGGTCTAACAATGAAAAACTTTCAAGGAAAAGAAGCTTGGAGAACGATGACGACCAACTACAGCCACTGGCTGAGTTTCATCCTCTTGCTGGTCGTCGCCATTATCGTGAGTCCTTCGTTTCTGTCTTGGAACAATATTACGAACCAATTTGTTCAAGGAGCGATCGTCGGCATTTGTGCGATGGGAATGAGCCTCATCATTTCTGCTGGGATGATCGATCTGTCTGTGGGATCTTCGGTTGCGTTGATCAGCGGGTTTGGGGTAACCATACTTAATTCCACGCATAGCATCACCCTTACCCTGTTGTTCTGTTTGGGAGCTGGAATGCTTTTAGGACTGATCAATGGCCTTTTGGTGACCAAGGGGAGAATCGCTCCTTTCATTGTAACGCTGGCTACCATGTCTGCCTGGAGGTCTGTAATCAACCAAATGGGGCAGGGTGGGCCGTTTACGGTTGATAAAACCATGTATGCTCCTTTCAGAGCTCTTGCCGCTGGTCGTTTTCTCGGTATTCCCCATCTGATGATCTTTCTTATCGTCATTTCGTTCCTTACTGCGATGCTCATGTCCAAGACCAAGTTCGGTACCTATGTCTATGCAGTTGGTTCAAACCAACAGGCAGCCAGACTTTCCGGTATCAATGTCGATAGGGTGAAAACCCTGATCTTCACGTATGCAGGAATGTTATATGGACTCGCAGCCTTCTTGTTGGCCAGTAGACTTACTTCCATTCAGGCCGCAAGTGCAGGTTCAGGATATGAGATGGATGCCATTGCTGCGGTTGCAATCGGTGGTACCTCGATGGATGGAGGAAAAGGAAAAATTCTTGGAACCTTCCTTGGTGTGTTGATGTTGAGAATCATCAATACGGTTCTGATCATGGCAAATGTACCTCCTTTCCTTAATGGTTTGGTTACAGGTGTCATCATCATCGTCGCTGTCTTGGCCCAAAGCACCAAGAAAAACAAGTAGGAGACTCCATTCATGTATATTGGAATCGTAGGAGCAGGTGGAATGGCTGCCTACCACTGTAAGGGTTTTGCCCAAGCCGGTGCAAAAGTTTTGGCTGTTGCCGATAATAATACTCCAAAGGCTGAGGCTTTTGCCAAGGAATTTGGGATTGGAAAAACATACGGATCTTTGGAGGAGATGCTTCTCTCTCTTCCTGAACTGGATGCCATCTCCATCGTCACCCCGAACAAGTTTCACTCTGTGCTTGCCATCCAGGCTCTTAAGGCAGGCAAACATGTATATTGTGAAAAACCTCCGGCCAGAAATGCCCAGGAGATGCAGGCAATGTATGATGCGGCAAAGAAGAGTGGCAAGCATTTGATGTTCGGGTTCAACAACCGTGCTCGTCCTGAATCGAAAGCAATAGCAAAATACATCAAGGAAGGAGTGGTGGGAAGGATTAATTCTGCTCAGGCCACTTGGATCAGAAGAGCCGGCATCCCAGGTTTTGGGGGGTGGTTCACCGATAAAGAACTTTCAGGTGGGGGGCCGGTCATCGATTTGTTGCATATGATCGATCTGGCGTTGTATTTCATGGGATATCCTGAGCCTACGCAAGTCTTATCTACCACGTTTGATGATTTCCTTGGAAATCCACATTTCAAAGGCCCTTGGGGAATTGCAGATGGAAAAGGAAAGATGGATGTGGAGACAGCGTGTCATGCAATGGTTACGTTTGCCTCCGGACAATGCCTGATGATCCGCAATTCCTGGGCGGAGATGAATGAACGGGAAGTGGTCTCTGTGACATTCCAAGGGACTAAGGCGGGAGGAAAGGTCGAACGGTTGTTTGCCCGTGATGGGTATGATGAAACAAGCCTCGACAGTTGCCGTCTCTATACTGAAGAGTTTGGGAATCAGGTGAATCGGGACATCATCACTGAGCGAGATGAGTTCATGGGGCGTATCTCCAATGCGGTGAATTTTGTGCAGAGTTCAAGAGGAGAGGTGGAGCCTTTCAACACACCTGATCAGGCTCTTGTGCTCATGCGCATCACCGATGCCATCTATGAATCAGCGAAAACCCACCAGTGTGTCTCTTTGTAAGAAATTAGGAGTGTATGTATGAAACGTTTAGTGACTCTGGCCTCTGGGCAGTTTGGAGATCTTGGACTTGAAGAGCTTTGCTCTTTAGCAAATAAAATGGGATATGATGGCTTGGAATTGGCTACGCATGCGCACTTTGATGTACAGAAAGCCTTACACGATAAAGAGTACATTCCTTATGTGAAAGCAACTTTGGCAAAATACAACCTCTCTTGTCAGGCGATCAGCGCGCATCTGACAGGTCAGTGTGTTTGTGATGTGTGGGATGAACGTTTGGATGGTTTCGCTCCATCCTCTTTAGCCGGCAAGCCGGAAGCAATTCGCCAATGGGCAATTGATGAGATGAAGGATACTGCTCGATCTGCCCAGGCTTTAGGGGTATCGGTGGTCAATGGATTTACCGGTTCTCCCATTTGGGCCCGTTGGTACTCCTATCCGCAGACATCCCAGAAGATGATCGATGATGGTTTTCAGCTGGTATATGATCTATGGTCACCCATTTTTGATGTATTTGATGCATGTAACGTGAGGTTCGCCTTGGAGGTGCATCCTACTGAAATTGCTTTCGATTATTACACGACACAACGTTTGTTGCAGCTCTTTGATTATCGCAAGACATTGGGGCTTAATTTTGATCCAAGTCATTTGCTTTGGCAAGGAGTCGACGAAGTGGGGTTTGCAAGGGATTTTGCAAAGCATATCTACCATGTCCACATGAAAGATGTGAAGATGTTCAAGAATGATAGGGCGGGAATTCTTGGGTCTTTCCTGCCGTTTGGCGATACACGACGAGCCTGGGATTTTGTCTCGGTAGGTCATGGTGATGTTGATTTCGATGGGATCATCAGGGAACTGAACCGAGTTGGATATGAAGGTCCACTTTCTGTTGAATGGGAAGATTCAGGGATGGACAGGGTAGCGGGAGCCAGTGAAAGTTGTGCCTATATCAAGAAGATGAATTTTTCGCCTTCTGGTATCGCATTTGACGGAGCTTTGAAAACCAAATAGACGGGGGAGGGTACCTCCCCTCTGCATTGTACAAAGCGATTGATGCAATTCATGATCAAATTTACCTCTATATATAGAGTCAAAAAAATTGAAAGATGTACCTGAATCCTCATGGCAGGAAAACACCGTGATTTTTTTGAAAAGCTAGGTGTTTTTCTAGGATATCTAGGAAAATTGTCCTTACTGTGCTATTTTATATGACGAATGTATACAGAGAAACTGTATGGTGTAATGCAGAGGGAGTAGCTAGCAGATGGTATGTGCCTCACCAATCCCCCATGTTTCATTTTTTTGTTTAGATGATGAATATTGGACAATAGACGATGGAAAAGAATCTTTATTGACTTTTTTGGATTGTTCTGCAGAATATTTTGTCGATACGTATCGAAACTCATTAGTGAAATTGCTAAGCCAACCCAAAAAACCTCTTGCAGATGGGGCGCAGGCTGTCATTGTCCAAGGCATTGCCTGCCTTTGTTCTTTCTTCCGAAAAGGAGGGAGAATTTTCGTGACATTGGACAAACTTCCGATGGAAAATTTGTTACAGGAGGCTGACAAGCAACATGTTGGTCTCTTTTATTTTTCCAATGATAGAAAGCTGACTTGGGCCAATGATGCTTTTTATGATCTGATTGGTTGCTTAAAAAAGGATTTTTCCGATCTATATCATCAGGACCTTTCAGCATTTGACCAAACATTATCTTCTTTGTCTTCAACATCCTATGTATTGGACACAAAACGGAGTCTGTTTTTCTTTGTGCATGGCTATACAGGGTTCTGTTTGGACCTGTCTCATAGGGAAGCCTCTGAATTGGGGCTCTATCGCAAGGCTTTGGTTTCAAATGGAATCAGGGTATGGCGATTCAATCTGGCAAATAAAGAGATAGATGGTGTCCTTTTAGAAGATTTTGAGGTTTCTCAACTGTCATTGATGCATCAGCGTCTTCTTGATGGAGAACAAGCTTGTAGTGACATCCTCTTTTTCAACGAGGGAAAGCGTTGTGTCCATGTGCAGTATCATGTACAGGATGGGTACGCCTATGCTGTGGAGAAAGATATTTCGAAATACCAACCCTCCCAGCATCTCTCGTTCTTTGATAATCACATCGATCATATGAATTTGATGGATATGCAGAGCATCATGAAGGTTGATTTGACCGCCAATAAGGTGATCCATCTTAAAAAAGGCGCATGGAACCCCATTGATTCCATTTCCTCGAATACCTATGGTGAAGTCTATGAGAAAATCAAGCATTCCTTGGTTTTTGAAGAAGAGATTCAGGTGTATGAACGGAAGTTACGTCTTGAGTCCCTTAAAAAGGCTTATGAAGAGGGCGTGCAAGACATATTCTTGGAATTCCGTAGCTGCGATGAGTTTGGCAATATCAGATGGATGGAGCTGAGACTCTTTCTCAACTTGGATTTGGACAACGGGCATCTGTATGCGTAAGGCACTTCCCAGTTCGTAACCGAAAAGAAAAAAATTGAACT